>JBBDIN010000143.1:0-12754 GCA_040880385.1 Thermodesulfobacteriota bacterium
ATTGTGTCGACATCTAATAACGTCACTTCTGGGTTACTAGCTTCAGTTGCGTCACCCTTAACGGATAATTCAGCGATACCGTTAAGGATATGTCGAATTCCTTCGGATAGACTTGAATTATTTGTGTATAGGGTAATATTAGTACTCATTTGATACTCCCTGTGTGTAACAAAAGTATACAGGTTGATCATTATGTGATCAAGGTTGCAATAAAAGTTTGTATTATTAGCAGTTAATACGGGACTTTTCAATCTGGCATTTAAATTGCATTGTTACATGGGATTATTTAATCATAATATTTATAGTCTTTTTACAGAGGATACAAAATAATTGGATCTAGTACTTATATCAGCAATTATACTTGCGGCTTTTCTTGCACTAAATATAGGGGCTAATAATTCTGCTGCGTCTATGGCTACAGCCTACGGAGCAGGTGTTAGAACCAAAAAACAAGCTGTAATTATTATTGCAGTATTTGCCTTATTAGGGGCCTTAATTGCCGGCGCCCCGGTGGTAAAAACTCTTGGTAACGACCTTGTTCCGAGCGAGATTCTATCATCACATATTGGACTTGTTCTAATTATATTTGTTATCGCGTCAATCTTTGTAACTTGGGCCAACGTTGCCAAAGTTCCTATTGCTACAACTCATGCAATTGTATGCGCAATCGCTGGAGTAGGGCTCTATTCAAGCGCGCTTAATACGGATAAGTTTTTTGAGATACTCATTTGGTGGGTAGCTGCCCCTTTAGTGGCCTGGGTAATAAACTTCCTAATGGCTAAATATCTTTATTTCCGTACACTGAAATTTTTAACAGAGCGTTATTCTGAAAAGTCTATAAATCGGATTCTTATGCTAATGATTACAGTCTCAGGAACTTTTCTCGCGTTCTCTGCCGGGGCTAATAACTCGGCTAATGCCGTAGGGCCGCTAGTAGGGTTGGGTTTGATCGGTTCTTACCAAGGTACTTTAATTGCGGGTGTTGCAATGGGAGTAGGGGCTATCTTATTTGGAGGCAGGGTGCTTGAAACCGTAGGTAAAGAAATAACTGAAATCTGTATATTAAGGGCAGTATCTGTAGAGTTTACAGGTGCCGGGCTCATACTTTTGGCTTCATTCTCCGGGATTCCGGTATCTATAGCAGAGATCGTTACGTCAGGTATAATAGGATTTTCGTGTGCACAAAAGGGCTTTGGAGTTACAGCGCGTAATAAACACGTTATGCGAATCGCGTTTTTCTGGATAGTAATTCCATTTGTAGCAATAGCGATGGGATATGGATTATCATCACTATACTTCAACTATAATGTTGGAGAATTCATAACTATGAATTTTGGACTTTAAGAGGTTTTTATAATATAAGCAGTTCAGATGGGAACAAAGAGAATATGACTAATAACGTCAAGAAAAGGTTTACAGCGGAACAAGTACTGGAGCTTAACCTTAAATTTGGAAATAGCAGCGCTCAAGAAATTCTTGAGTGGGCAACATACCTGCATCCCCGGATTGCTCTGGCAACCAGCTTTCAGGCCCAAGGTGTAGTCCTGATAGATATGTTTCTGAAAATCAATAAAAAGGCCAGGATCTTTACTCTCGACACAGGAAGGCTTAACGAAGAGACCTACGAAGTCATGGATGCAATTAGAAGCAGGTATGGGGCAAACATTGAAATAATTTTCCCTGATAAAAATGAAGTTGAGGAAATGGTAACTACACACGGCCCTAACTTGTTTTATAAAAGTAAGGACAAGAGATTTCTTTGCTGTGATATAAGAAAGGTTAGGCCACTTGACAACTATCTGCCAAACCTAGATGGATGGATTACCTCTATAAGAAAAGACCAAACGGAAAACAGAGTTGAAGCTAAAAAGTTTGAGTTTGATGAGCTTCATGGTGGACTTCTTAAGATTAACCCTCTTGTTGATTGGTCTTCAAAGCAAGTTTGGGATTATATAAAAGAGCATAATGTTCCCTATAACAAACTACACGATATAGGTTATCCGAGCATAGGGTGCGCTCCGTGTACTCGTGCAGTAAAAGACGGAGAAGATCCCAGAGCGGGCAGGTGGTGGTGGGAAAGTGATTCTGATAAAGAATGCGGCTTACACATCAATCACAATTTGAATGCTTAGATAAAACTTTGTTTTCTCCGAATTAGTTCCAAAATAATGCTAATCAATTTGCACTTCTGCTAAGCGGGTTGTAAGTCTACAAACGGATGGGATTACTGTAGATTATTTCCTTCAGTCTCTTGTTGTGCGGATATGGGCATTGGAGAAGCTTGGTGGATTACCATTTTCCATTGAGATCCATTCTTTTCAAAAATATTAGTAGAAACAGATACATTCGTCATGACAGGTTCTCTATTGATATATATGAGCTCTTGAATGCAAGTTACCCAAGCGGCATCACCCTCTAGCTCTACAGTCAGATTGTGGAGTTTGATTTCTAGCTGGTCTCGCGGATCAAATACATTCTCCCAGCTCTGTCTTATTGCCTCCCAACCTTTGAGCATTACCCACCCTGGATGCATACAGCCAGCTCTATCATCATGTACGAATACTGTTCCCATCAGTTCAAGGTCCCTTGTTCCCAGAGCCTTATAGAAGAGTGTATTTACTTCAAGTACCAGATCGTTATCATTGTGTTTATCCATTTTTTTGGTCATGTTCCGAATATTTGTTGGTTTTTATAGGAAATCCTTACAAGGGATCAGGTGTTCATTTTAAATATAAGATAATCGAATTATAGTCCCTGTAATTTATCTAGCGCTGTAAAATAGCATCTATTGCTTGAACACATCCACCACTTTGCTAAGTGAGCTAACAATATCTCCCTTAACCCTGGATATGTCGTTGTAGATTGCAAAAAACATTACGAAGAGAAGGAGTACAAGTCCGACGCGTTGGGTTATTTCAAGAAATCTTTGACTAAGAGGTTTTCCCTTAATCGTTTCCATTGTTAGATACATTACATGACCGCCGTCTAGCATAGGTATTGGGAACAGGTTAATAACTGCAAGGTTAATACTTATGAAACATGTAAATTGCAGAAGTTGAGCAAAACCTGTCTCTGCTGCAGCGCCTGATACTTTTGCTATCAGAATTGGTCCTGCAAGGCTTTTCCCAGCGGTTCCAAGAGCAATTTTTCCTGTGACAAGTTTATATAAAAATCCAAATAGAAGCACAACTACTTCAATTATCATATTTGCTGCTTCTTTTACACCGTTATATATAGATTCGAAAAATCCATATTTTTTGATAATCTCATCAGTGTATACCTGAATCCCAATCGCGCCTGCTCCATTTTCTCCAATTGCTTCCGGAGTAATTTGGACATCAAATACTTTGTCGCCGCGTTCAATTAGCATGGTTAACTGTTTATCTGCATTCTTTTGAATTACCGAGGCCATCTCGTTCCAATCTGCAATGGACCGACCATCTATTTCAAGTATCCTGTCTCCTTTTTCAAGCTCAGCCTTATCCGCCGGTGTGCCGTCCATTACTCCACCAATCTTGGCCAAGACAGGTTCTCCAAATCCTAGTGCCACGAGGCCCTCTGAAGAAGCTTTAGCCTGTATGGGGATAGATATAGTTTCGCCGCTACGGTCAACTTGAATATCGAGTACAACATCTGGATTTGTCTGGAGCTGAATATTTACATCTCTCCAGTTTGAAACTTCATTCCCGTCAATTTCTAATATCTTGTCTCCAACTTTAAACCCTGCTTCAGCGGCAGGAGACCCAGCCGCAATCTGACCTATTTCAGGGCTGCGCTCAAGATAAGCAGGAACAGATATGCCTATCATAAATACAATAG
Organism: Thermodesulfobacteriota bacterium; assembly: GCA_040880385.1. Taxonomy (GTDB): domain Bacteria; phylum Desulfobacterota_D; class UBA1144; order Nemesobacterales; family UBA2774; genus CR02bin9. The sequence continues at coordinate 3,820 of JBBDIN010000143.1, forward strand.
GGAGTATTACAAAAGGTAGTAAGAAATTCATAAAAGGGCCAGCTACTACTATTAGTAAACGGTTTATTATAGGCTGATTTGAAAAGCCTCTTGGATATTCTTTTTCTGAATAGTTCTCAGCTCCTTCAAGATCCTGAGCTTTGGATGTGATCTCAATGTTTTTTCCGTCTCTTTCGATAACGAATTCAAATTCTCTAAGCGGCTCACTTTCTAGTGTAGCTTCAAGCTGTTTCCATCTCTCAAAGGACTTAAGCTCTAACCCCTCTATGTTGATAATTCTATCTCCGGATTTAAAACCTGCTTTTTCTGCATTGGAGCCCGGCCCAACTGCATCAACTATAAAATTACCCTCAACACCCTCCCCATACATCTTAACGTAGCCGCCCAGTGGGAGTAGACATAGAAGATACTCGGTTTCTCCTCTAGTAAATCCAAATAACTTTTTACCGAATCCAAGAGAGAACTTCTCGACCCTTACGCCGCTCCATTTAGCGACGAGGAAATGTCCTAACTCATGAATAAATACTAAAACTCCAATTACAAATATAAAAGCTATTATTGCTGTCATAATTATTTGTTCTCCTAATTTCCTATTAAGGACTGTGCGGTATTTCGTGCCCAGAGATCACTATCAAGGACTGCGTCAAGTGTATTTGCGGGTTGTGTTTTATGAACTTCCATTACCTTTTTAACTGTACTAACTATACCTGTAAATTTCATCTGCCCTGATAAAAAAGCTGAAACTGCCACTTCGTTTGCCCCATTCATAACAGATGGCATTGTACCACCTTCTCTCAAAGCGTCAAAAGCCAGTGAAAGAGAAGGAAACTGCTCAAAGTCTACATCTTGAAAGCTAAGCTTTCCAAAACTCTCAGGCGAGACAGTGTTACAGTTCAAAGAGATTCTATCCGGGTAGGAAATTGCAAAGGCAATAGGTATCCTCATATCGGGTTTACCCATCTGTGATATTACTGAGCCATCAATATATTCTACCATAGAGTGAACTATGCTTTGGGGATGTATCCAGACAGATATATCCTCCGGATCAAATCCAAAAAGCCATTTAGCCTCGATTACTTCAAAACCTTTGTTCATAAGGGTAGCTGAATCTATTGTGATTTTCCTCCCCATTTTCCATGTGGGATGATCTAGAGCAACTTCAACACTCACGTTCTCTAATTCGCAGTTGGGCGTATTTAAGAATGGCCCTCCAGAGGCGGTTAGGATTAATCTTTTGACATGGCGGCGTTTACCGCACTCAAGGGCCTGGAACAGCGCGCTGTGCTCGCTGTCAATTGGTAATAATCTGCTACCATTTTTTTCCACTTCTTTTGTTAGAACTTCACCTGCTATGACGAGTGATTCCTTATTTGCAAGAGCAATATCCTTCCCTGATTTTGCAGCAGCTAATGTGGGACGTAGCCCCGAAGCCCCAACCATTGCGGAGACGACCAAATCAGCTTCATCTATTTGGGCTAATGTTTCTGCGCCGTCTTGGCCATAGAGTATTTGAGTTTTAGAAGTCGAAATCTGAGAGGCTAGCATAGAGGCGGATTTCTCATCTTCTACTGAAACAGCAAGAGGTCTGAACTTTAATATCTGCTCTTTGAGTAAGTCTATGTTTTTGCCTGCAGCCAGCGCAACGACCCTGAATTTGTCTGGGTGTTGCGAGATAACATCTAGAGTTTGTGTCCCGATTGAGCCTGTAGAGCCGAGTATGGAAATCTTTTTCAAATCACTTCCCTTTTCTTAACTTGCTCCCCTGTGAGTCCAAATCTCCTTTCTCGTTTCTGATAATTCAAGATTGCCTTAATTAAGTGCTGTTTTCTAAAGTTGGGCCAAAGTGTTTTGGTAACATATATTTCAGTATAGGCGAGTTGCCAAAGCATAAAGTTGGATAATCTCATTTCTCCGCTAGTTCTTATGAGAAGGTCTGGCTCAGGTAAATCGGTTGTGTACAGGAATTGCGCAAAATTATGCTGATTAATATCCTTTGCCTCTATATTTCCCTTGGATACAATCTCTTTAATCCCATCTATGATTTCTTCTCTTCCACCATAGCTAAGAGCAAGCGTTAAAGTTAGTTCATTGCAATTTTTAGTTTTGTTAATACTTTCGGTCAGCACTTCGTATACATCTTTAGGAAGCTCCCAGAGTCTTCCTATAGCGTTGAGGCTGATCCCGTTTTCAATAAGTTTGTCACTCTCGTTAATCAAATAGTGTTTTAGTAGCTCCATCAAAGCATCAACTTCTACTTTGGGTCTTTTCCAGTTTTGTGCTGAGAAAGCGTATAGGGTGATATATTTTACTCCTAGCTCTTTAGCGCTTTTTACAACCGCTCTGACGGATTTCATCCCCTCCCTATGGCCACTTATACGTCCTAGGTTCTTTTTCTTTGCCCACCTGCCATTGCCATCCATTATTATTACAATATGTGCAGGAAGTTTGTTCTTATCTACTAGAGATTCAAGTTTCCCTTTCATTAGCTCGATAATTATAACATTTCATATTTTTTAAAAAAGGCTCCAAATCCAGGAAGTTTAATTTAGGATAAAAGATTATTTGAAAAACGCTTTGGATATAAAAGAAATAGGCGTGGCTATAAATATAACAATTAATAGCACTGTGAGTATGACTAAAAAAGTGAGACAATATATGAACAGAGATACCGGAAGAAAGACTAGTCTGTATAAAATGAACCAGTCTTTTGAAACTTCCATCACAACTGAGCCGTAGCTCCCTATAAACTTAGAAATGACAGTGAAGAACATATTTATCATATTTTTTCCTTAGGAATGAAATATACCATTCTTTGTTATTAGTACAAAAATATCTAACACTTATTGCACTAATACCTTATAAAGCATGTCCATTTGAATTGAATTTAAATATTCGTATGCAATTACCTGTATTTATTCCTAATATTTGAAATTCCAAGTTGCTAGTTAATGGATGTTTAGTTAATCTGTAACTGAGGCAAATTATATGAGATTAATTGCATTAATTTTACTGATATTCACATTAAATATTACCGGCGCTAAAGCCGATAATGATGATGTCTATAAAGGTCTATCAAATTTTACAAGAGTACTTGATCTGATACAGAGGAATTACGTCGAAAACGTAGATGGAGAGGAGCTTACCAACAAGGCCATAGAGGGAATGCTTCAAAGCCTTGATCCCTATTCTGCATATTTAAGCCCTGAACGTTATCGCGATCTAGAAATAGGCACCTCAGGCGAGTTTGTAGGTGTGGGTATGGAAGTTACAACTAAAAACGGTTATTTGAAGGTTATAACCCCTATTGAAGGCGGCCCCGCAGATAAGGCAGGGATAAAACCTAAAGACCTAATAATAGAGATTGAAGGAGAATCTACAAAAGGCATGGTTGTCCAAGAGGCAGTCAATCTGCTTCGAGGACCAAAGGGGAGTTCTGTTAATATCACTGTAGAGAGAGAGGGGGTTTCTCAGCCCCTAAAAATCACCCTAGTCAGAGATAAGATAACGGTTAAAAGTGTTAAGTATAGGATGCTTGATAATCAAATTGGATATATAAGATTAACACAATTTCAGGAAAACTCCTCACAAGAACTCAGATCTGCATTATCTGCTCTTGAGTCCCAAAATGGAAAGAAATTGCGAGGTGTAGTTCTAGACTTGAGGAATAACCCGGGCGGACTATTGGGAGAAGCTATAGAAATAGTAGATGAGTTTATAGATCAGGGATTGATCGTCAGCGTTAGAGGCCGAACAGAGGGCCAGGCTCGGGAATACTACGCAACAAAGAATGGAGATTTTCAAGAATATCCAATTGTGGTAATAGTTAATGACGGCAGCGCCAGCGCTTCAGAGGTGGTTGCAGAAGCTCTGCAGGATAGCAAAAGAGCGACGATTTTAGGAACAAATACATTTGGCAAAGGATCTGTTCAGACCATCATTAGATTAGAGGATGGATCAGGTCTAAAACTAACAACAGCCAAATTTTATGCCCCCAGCGGCAGATCGATCAGCGAAATCGGCGTTACACCGGATGTGATTGTAGAAAATGACGATTCAAACGATAAACAATTAGATACAGCAGTTGAAATTCTAAAGAGTTCAGGGACCAAAACAGCTGTTCCCAAGGGCTAAGGAGAGCCTCTCTTTTGCCAGCAAAGCCTAGTAGAACAACTAAAAGAACTAGTAGACGACCGACAAGAAGAAATAAAAGTGCGCGGGTTTCGAGAATCGTTTTCTTTACAATAGGATTCATCGCGCTACTTTTCTTTACTTTGTACGGTATCAATTACTTAAAACAAAATGCGGCCTCTGATTATTCAGGCAAAGTGTTGTCTGCTACTGAAATCGATAATCTTATAAAAGGTATCGACCTTAGTCTTACAGGAGCCTTTTTTGAGGCTGGGATATCGTCTAAAAATATAGAATCAAAAAAGGTTTATAATAAAGAAGAAGAAAACCTAACCTGGGAATACAAAGATATAAGAGTATCTCCTGAAGCGGGGGTAACTCCGGAAAGAGTTAAAAAGATTTTAGAGCAATCTGTAATTAAAGAATACCCCGTGGAATATAAATTCAAAAGCGGGAAAAATTCACTTACCGCATTAATAAATATCAATAATATTAATACTCATAAGATACAGTTTGATTTTAATAAACAAAAGGTTGTTAAAGCCAAAGCTAAACAGGACAAAACCGAAAAAGCTGCTAAAGCTCCAAAAAAAGAAGAAGTTAAAACAAGCGAAAAAATTAAGAGCAAAGATAAATCACAAGCTGCATCAGAGAAAAAAGAAGTCGCAACCACCAATTATCCTAAATCAAAAATTGTGATTATTGTTGATGATCTTGGTATGAATAAGAATCCCATTGACCAGTTGCTAAAGATAGCAGCACCGATCACTTTTGCGGTTTTACCGAATCTTCCTTATTCTACTTATGCCGCAGAAAAGGCAGACAAGAAGGGATGGGATGTAATTCTACATATGCCGATGGAGCCCAAGGAGTCTTCCGGTTATACCGGAACAGACGCTGGGGATGAGGTGTTATTAGTGGGTTTGCCTAAGGATACAATTTTAACAAAGTTAAACAATAGCCTAGCGTCTGTCCCACATGTTAAAGGTGTAAATAATCATATGGGATCAAAATTTATGGAAAATAGTGAATTAACCGAGCTAATACTTAAAGATCTCCAGAAAAAGGGACTGCTATTTGTGGATAGTAAGACCTCCAGCCAGAGTATAGGGTATGAGACAGCTATGAAATTGGGGATGAAAACAGCGCAGAGGGACATTTTCCTGGACGATTCCTCTAAAAGCTCGGTATATGTAAAAGATCAACTGAAAAAACTAATAGAAATTTCAAAGAAGAGGGGTTATGCCGTGGGGATATGTCATCCCTATCCCGGAACTGTTCAAGCCCTAAGTGAAATGATACCACTGATAGGTGGTGAGGTTGAAGTTGTTTCTATATCGAATATTATTAATAGTAGTAATAAACTTGGGAGAAATTAGAAATCACAGGCTTCTTCCAAATAATTAAGGAGAAAGTGAAATGGGTTTAGTTGAGGATACAAGGAAGAGAAGAGATTCTTGGATCAAGCGCTTTGAGGAACAGCGTCAGGAAGAAGAATGGAGTCCTGAAAAAGGTGATCCGGAAGCTGAAGAAAAGAGGATTCTAGAAAATAGAAAAAATGTTGGGGTGTTTCCGCCTAGGCCTAAGCTCTAATCGTAAAATAGATTATGAACTTAGATGACTTGACAACCTATAGTTAATCCATTAGTTTTTTCTAGCTATATGAGTGAAATTTTAGGAGGGATTTAATTTATGCCGGGAATTGTGGTAGGAAATAACGAGAGCATCGACAGCGCTCTTAAAAGATTTAAAAAACAGGTTGAGAAGGGCGGTGTTCTTTCTGAAGTAAGAAGAAGGGAACACTATGAAAAACCTAGTGAGAAGAAGAAAAAGAAGCTTTTTGCTGCTAAAAAACGCGTTGTGAAACGTACCAGAAGGAATTAGTTTTTCGAATTAATATATATAGTAAATCCGGTTGGGGGACACAACATATGAATTTGCTATTCCAAAATCTTAGCTCGATTGATCATTCTTTTGAGTGTCCTGTTATATACTTTTTGTTCTGTTCAACAATAGATGTCAAAGTTTAACAATGAAGCTCTTGTTAATGAAATAAAAGGGAGGTTGAGTATTATTAACCTCGTTGAGAGTTACACATCTGTTAAGAAAACCGGAAAGGGTTATGTTGGGCTTTGTCCTTTTCATGATGATACTAATCCCTCTATGCATGTAGATGAAGACAAAGGATTATTCCATTGCTTCAGCTGTGGAGCGGGGGGGGATATATTTGGCTTCTATATGCGCTATAACAACCTTACTTTTCCTGAAACCTTATCTGAACTTGCTAAAAAAGCCGGCGTCACGATTGAAAAAGAGCCAGAGTCGGTTCCCAGAAAATCACCAAATAGTGTTTTATATAAAATTAACGCGGTAGCTGCCAAGTACTATAGAAATATTCTTCAAGAAAGTAATCAAGGGAAAAGTGGCAGAGAATATGTGGAAAATAGAAAAATATCTTCCGAAACAGCCAAAGAGTTTATCTTTGGTTTTGCTCCCGAAGGCTGGGACAACCTGGTCAAATTCCTAACCAAAAACAAAGTTCCACTCAATATAGCAGAAAAAGTAGGGTTAATAGTTAAAAGAAATAATTCAGATGGATACTATGACAGATTCCGAAACAGATTGATGTTTCCAATTTGTAATGTAGATGGGAAAGTTATAGGTTTTGGAGGTAGAAGGGTAGATGAAGAGGATGAACCTAAGTATATAAATTCTCCAGAATCCGATATCTATCAAAAAAGAAAGAGCTTCTACGGAATAAACAAATCAAAAGACCACATTAGAAGAGAAGACCGCGCTATATTGGTTGAGGGTTATACTGACTTTCTGTCCTTATATTCATCTGGAATTCAAAATGTGGTTGCCTCTTTAGGAACATCTTTAACTCGTGAACACGTGAGCATACTAAGGCGTTATACTAATAATGTTGTTGTTTTATTTGACAGTGATGAGTCGGGAAGAAAAGCTGCGAAGAAATCACTAGATGTGCTTTTAGATGAAGGGCTGTTGCCGCATGTAGCCGAATTGCCGCCTGGAAAAGATCCCGATTCATATATAACAGAAGAAGGCTTGGATAAATTCAATGCATTAATAGGGAATTCTATTAGCTGGGTTGATTTCTGGTTTGATATGACGGGAGATCGCCAGAAAAAGGGCATGATTACTAGAAAACAAATGTTAGAAGAAATTGTTGAGTTAATAGAACACATAAAGGACCCGGTTGAAAGAAGTTTCTGGATTAAAAAAGCAGCACAGATGTTAAGCGTTCCAGAGAGCCAAATATATTCCCGAGTCAAAAGAGGTGGAACTCAGAATAGAACTGGAGCAACCAAGACTAAGCAGACATACTCAAACACCGAGAAATTACTCTTAACCGTTCTGGTCAAATTCCCTGATCTTCGTGTACAATTAAATGAGCATCAATGGAATGAGTTAATAACCGATAGAAGTATTAATTCTGTATTAGAAGTAATAGTTGAAAAAGGAATTTCAGACCCGTCTTCGTTGCTTTTAAGTTTTGATGATAAAGAAGCTCACGAAATGATTTCAGAAGCTTTACTATCCTCTCTCGGTGTTTCTGATGTAGAAACGGCAAGTAAAATTGTCGAGGGATGCATCGCCAAATTAAAGCTTTCTAAACTGGATGGGAAATTAAAAGTTCTCAGAATTGAAATCGATCAAGCTGTTAAAGAAAAGAATGCCCAACTCGAGAAACAACTTCTAGAGGAATACCGGGATTTAACGATGCAAAAACAACGGGAGGAAGGAAGAGCCTTATGAGTAATGAGAAAAAGGACGTGCTAAGAGTCGATATGGCACAAGAGGATGCCAATCTTTCCAGCCCTAAGCCGAGTAATGAACCCGAGTTGTTGGAAAAAAATGAGGTTCAGGATGATTCTGATAACTCAGATAGCATTGAATACAACAATAAAGAAGAAAGCAGTACAAGTACTCCCAAATATGAGTTTGGTCTAAAAAATAATAAAGAAAATGCCAATGAGTATGATTTAATTAGATTCTATCTTCACGAGATAGCGAATCATGCGCTCCTCTCAAGAGAAGAAGAAATACGAATTGCTAAAAAAATTGAGACTGGGAAAAGAATTATAGCAAAAACAATCCTTAGTTCTTCATTGATGTTAAACGAGGTATGCGGAATAGGGGAGGAGCTGCAGAAGGGTGATTTGGAGTTAAGAGATGTAACTAATTCCTTAGATGAAGCAGATAATCCAGCCGAAGAAGAAGCACATGTAGGAATCGGGAATTTAATACAAGAAGTTACAAAGCTCTTTAAGAATAATGAACAGTTAGCCAAAGAAATAAATATAGCTCCAGAAAAGAGACAAACAGCCCTCTTAGAAATATTTAAGAAAAATAATGATTTGATGGTTTCATATTTAGAAAAGATAAACTTAAACGGGATCCAGATGGAAAGGATTCTTTCTGTGGCCAGGGGATATATAAAAAGACTTGAAAAGATAAAGAGTGAATTGGGCAGTTCCCAAAAGAAAGCCTCAAAGTTGAGTGCCGAATCTAAAAAAGAGTATTCAGAAGAAATCCAAGAATTGCTAAATGAAGCTGAGGATAATACACGAAGGCTTAAAAAGTGTGTTGGCAGGATAGAATTTGGAGAAAAGACAACTTCAGTTGCTAGAAAGAAGCTAATTGAATATAATCTCCGCCTAGTGGTAAGTATAGCTAGACGCTACATTAACAGAGGTCTTCCGTTCCTTGACCTAATTCAAGAGGGTAACGTTGGGCTTATGAGAGCTGTAGAAAAGTTTGAATACAGCAGAGGTTATAAATT
>JBBDIN010000144.1:0-12662 GCA_040880385.1 Thermodesulfobacteriota bacterium
AGACACTCGCTTTCCTGACAGGGGAATAGTCGTATGTGAGACTCATGGCTGGTTGCCCCCTTCAAGAGACATTATAGGGCAGGGCTTATATCAGTGTCAAAAAGTCCGGTACGTTGAGTGTCCCTATAAAGTATAGTGCGGCTGGATGTGAAGAAATTGACGGATAAGGAACAGCCACTAGCTATTGAACTCGATTAAATCCTTTTCGACTTCGTCATAAATGTTGTCGATCTCTTCCTGAATCGCGATTGTCTTTTTGAGTGCGGTTACCACTTTGCAGTAATGGATTATGTCATCGGTCAAGAGCCTCCGCCCCTTTCTGTCTTTAAGCCATTTGTTGCAGACCTGATAGCCGCCGATCTGATATTCCCACACGTCTTCTTCGACCCCGTCGAAATACTGGGTTTTGCTTATATAAACGCGCCCGTCTTTGTAAACGGGCTTGTCGACTTTCTCATCTCCGTTGCCTTGAAACTTGGCGATGGGGTTGTCCAGTTCATTGGATTTGAGTAAGTGGAGATTTACCAGTTTTTCGCCTAGTTCCGCAACCTTGCCGAATACCTTGTAACTCTTTGTGAACGGGACTCTAGGGAAATCGATCTTCAAGAACTCGGCGTACTTTGTGCGGTAGGTGTTCGAATAGAGGACGCCATATATGTAATAGAATATTTCCTCAGGCGATAACTCTTTGGCATATGTCTCAGATACAGTCTTATAAAACTCAGGATTAAAATTCGGCTTCCTCTCCTCGTCCTTTTGCTTGTGGTTAAACAGGTCCTTCTTTTCTGTGTCAGGGTAAAGGTAGAGGGGGAAGAAGTAGCAATTATCTCTGGATGAAAGTAATGTTTTGTCTGTGACTAAGCAAGATGTATAAACATGCTTCCATTCTGTATCTCTCAGTCTTCTCGTTAAATTTAATCCGACATTTCCTTTGTTAAGAACGTGCTGCATGATTTCTTTTCGATCTCTCTCAATCAGAGATGAATCATAACAAATCCATCGGCTATCAAAAGGCCGATATGCATAAGGGAAAATTCGCTCGGTCAATTCTGGAAATCGGCTTTTAAGTGTTTCCAGTACATTTGATAAATTCCATGTAATAGTATCATGCAGACTGAGGGATTTTTTGATTAAATCGTCAGTTAGATTCCCGGTAAGAATTCTAAGTTTGTTTATTATTTCTTCTTTTAAATATCCCACCACTAAGCTGTCTCTTGCTGTTGTAACACCAAATGATCTTGAGTTAAATATATATGATATTGTAAAAAACCTTTCATATTCATATTCATTATCGAAATCTTTTGGAATCAAGAAGTAATATGGGTCAGAGGGTTTTAGGTCATTCCATCTTGTCACTGTAATATTAGTGCTACTCAAGTGATCATATTTACTTTCCCATAGTCCCCACACATCTTCATAAAATACTTTGGCTAGTTTCTGTTCTTGTTTACTTTTTATGAAAAGCGCGATTGACACGCCTTGCTGAATATCGAATACATTTTCATCAGGACTTCCATCAGGGCATTTTTCTCCGATTCTACTATTTCCGTGCAAATTTAAGATGTAAATCTCGTTGAAACTTCCTAACAGCTTTTTTCTCATCCCGCGATGGATCAAACCTGAAAGATAAGAATTGTTTGTAATCATTCCTATTACGCCAGCACCCGATTTCTCAATTTTCCAATGAGCAAAGCGTATGAATTTTATATAATCGTCAGAAAGCGGCTGTATATTTCTTTCGCTTCGTACATCCTCCTTGTAAAGAGCCATTTCTTTTTCTATGAAATCGGATTTATTCGCTGAGCTTACCGAATACGGCGGATTACCCATTATCACAAGTATTGGCTGGTCTTTTTTTACGCGGCCTGCGAGGTGGGATTCCTCGGAGAGGGATGCCATGCCCGGGAGGTCGGTTTGCTCAAGCTCCTCCATCTCAAGGGTGTTAGTGAGGTAGAGTTTAAACCTGTCGTCAGTTTGCAGTTTGTAACCCAATTCTTCAAGGAGAAAGGAAATCTTGAGATGCCCTATCGCATAGGGGGCCATCATAAGCTCAAACGCGTAGAAGTTTTTAAGTACATACTCCTTAATAAAATTCTCTTTTCCACCCTCGCCGTATTTAGAGACAAATTCCTCAACCGCAAGCTTTGCAGCCTCTGCTGGAAATGTGAGTGTGCCTGCGGCAGGGTCAAGAATTGTTACGGAACTACTAGCGAAACCGTCGGCTTTTCCGAATTTCTCTTTCAGTATTATATTAAGAGAGCGGACAATATAGGAAACTACCGGCTCTGGCGTATAGTAAACACCGCGTTTCTCTCTCATCTTGGGATCGTATTCCGCAAGAAAAGTCTCATAGAAATGAACTATAGGGTCTTTACCTTTCCCTTCGTGGAAATACTGGTGCAGTATCTTTTTTACGTCTGTCAGAGCAAGCACTTCCGATATATCATCAATTATCCATTCCATCTGGTTTGGAAGCGTGCCTAGAGAAATAAACTCAAATACATCTCTTAAGATTCCTATTGTAGGTGGAATATTACTGTAGGCGAGCTTCCTATTGAAACCATTTTCCGATCTCGTTCTCGCTGCAAAAAGCCCATATGTGATAGTTTGAGAATAGAGGTCGGCAAAATCCTCTTTTGAGAGACCTGATATTAAGTATTTTCTGAACGCTTCATAAAACCCAGAAATAAATTTCCTGTCCTTCCCACCGTCTTCTTCTTTTAATTCCTGAGTTACAACTTCGTCTTTTAAAAACTTGGTTCTTTTTGCAAGTTCGACCGCTAGACTTTTCGCACTATGGAGTTTTGGAAGGGAAAAGGAAAAGAATTTTTCAAGAAACTCAAGAAACTCTGTTTCTTTCTCGACAGGAGGCGCGGCTTTAAGTTTGTTTAATATGACAGGTCTAGCAATTTGAACTTGATCTATTAAATCACCGTTCCTATATAATCTGAATTCAAGAAAGTTAGTGAGTATTACATTTGGAAATGTCCCTATATATCGCTTTAGTTGTTCTGAATCTTCAATTTGGTCTAAATTGGTTACAGTTGGTGCTTTGGCTTCTATGTAGCCTACCTGCTTATGGTTTCCATCCCAAACTCTAAAATCAGGGTTGCCGGCTTCAGTTTTTTTCGGAAGAGTTGTAACATGGATATTCTTTCTCCCAGTCGATTTGGCATAACTGTCTAGCAGCTCTGACAGAGCGCCGTAGAAACTTTCTTCCCTCGCGTCACCACGGTTTGATGTTTCCGTTATCTTCTTGAGATAGGATTTGAGCATTTAGCTGTTTATTTATCACAAAGGGATAGGATTTACAATGTAAACTATTATCAAGTATAATATAAACACATATGAGCAACAAACAAGAAAAAGAATTTTATAAAGCAGAAGATTTAGCTGAAAAGCTGGATGTGAACATTATGACTATTTACCGTTATATTAAAGCTGGGAAGCTCAAGGCATACAAAATCGGTAAGGAGTTTCGGATTGATAAGGATGAGTTTGAGCGATTTTTAAAAAGCGTAAAAACCGGAAAATAATATGAACAAACTAAGGCAAACATTAGAGAAAACACTGAAGCAGGAAAAAGCGTTTTTGGAGGTTAAAATGAAAATACCTTATCTTGCCATTATAGTTGCGGTTTTTTTATCAACTCTGGCGTTTGCGCAACCCTACCTAGGTAGCCTTGAAGTAAACGAAACATTTACTTTAAGTAGAGAGACTCCAATTGTAAATGATTTTAACCCTTCTGATCCTATGGCAGCAATATCAGATATGGAACGGCTTTCACCTGGAACCAAAGTTAAAGTTTTAAAAGTTGATTATCAAGATCGAGTGAATAAGAGCCGTGTATTTTATTTCGTCGAAGTTTTAAGCCCTGAAAACCTGAAAGGAACTAATGGATGGATCAACGGTGTAGCCCTTATGGGACAATAAGGTCCGAATGAAACTCCTACTAATAGGACAAAACGTAAACTAAAAGAGGATAATGGATATTAGCAACAAACTTTACTACGGCGATAACCTGCGCATACTCAGGGATTACATTAAAGATGAGTCCGTGGATTTAATCTATCTCGACCCACCGTTTGATTCGAAGTCAGACTATAACATCCTGTACAAAGAGCCTTCGGGAGAGCAATCACAAGCTCAGATTACAGCATTTGAGGATAGCTGGCATTGGACTGAGGAATCCGAGCGTACTTTTCAGGACATCATTGAGACCGCTCCACCGATGTTAGTCGAGATGATGTTAGCTTTCCGTAAGTTTGTAGGTGTTAATGACGTAATGGCATATTTGACTATGATGGCTATTAGACTATTAGAATTAAAGCGTGTTCTAAAAGACACTGGATCTATCTTCATTGTGACCCTACTGCAAGCCATTATCTTAAAATCCTTATGGACACAATATTTGGAAAGAAAAACTTTAGAAACGAGATTGTCTGGCACTACACTGGACGCAGAATGAAAGCAAGTCAAAAATATAACTCAAAACATGACATCATTTTCTTTTATGCAAAAACCGATTCAGTAATTATAAAAGACTATCCGGTAGAGGAATGGGAAAGAGAAGCATATATTAAAATGAAAAAACAGGAAGTACATAAAGACGAAGATGGTAGAGAGTGGATATGGGGACATGCTGGTAAGGGCAAGAGCTGTACTGCACCCCTTTTGTCAACACCGATTTAAGTTGGAATTACGATTCTTAATGACAAATAAAAAAGGGAGCCGAAGCTCCCCTTGTAGTATTTAAATTATGGTGATGTTAGACTTTAAGCAGTTACTTTTCTTCTTCTTATAACCAAATATCCTACTATGCCTAATACTCCAGCCATGGCTATAAGCCCCCATTCGGAAAGCGTTGGGATGGGAGTTCCGACCGGCACATCGCTCGCAAATATGACGATAATGTAGGCCTGCAAGCCCATGCATCCATTCGCGTCCGTGACCGTGACCTCGAAAGGAAACGCGCCGGGCAGCGTTGGTGTTCCCGAGATCAGACCTCCGTTCGAGAGTCCTAACCCGTCCGGGAAAAACCCGTTGATAAAGCTGAATGTATACGGTCCTTCTCCACCGACGGCCGTGAGGGCCTGGGTATAAAATTGCCCCACAGTTCCTGACTGAAGGGGCGGAGACGGCAGGAGAGTGATTGGCGGACAATCGGCGGGATTGATAACGATAGTGAAGTCCTTAGATCCCGAGTTGCCGCTATTATCCATGCATGTGACCGTGAAAGGAAACGCGCCGGACAGCGTTGGTGTTCCCGAGATCATGCCGTCACTTGAAATCATTAACCCGTCCGGAAGAACCCCGGAGGTCACGCTGCATGTAAACGGTCCACCATCTCCGCCGCTGGGAGTGATGTTCTGGTCAAAGACTTCCCCCACAGTTCCTGTCGGAAGTGGCGGTTCCGGCATGAGAATGACAGGCGGCATCGAGTTAGAGCTACAGCCTCCGATGGTGTTCCCACCGGCGCCGGCCATCGTCACGGCGGTTGCCGCTATAACCCTGCCGTTCACGTTAGCGCCCGAACCCACGGTAACGAACCCTGTGGCTGCGATTACGGTTCCAAAAAAGCTGTCTCCGTTGAGCGTTGCGCTGGTGCCGACTCGCCAAAAGACATTGCAGGGGTCAGCGGTTCCGACAACATTCGAAAGGACGTTAGCAGTGAGCGCGGTGTTTACGTTGAATACGAAGACCCCGGAGCCGTTGAGCGTCAGGGTTCCCCCGGCCGCCAGATCAGCTGACGATGTAAATGAATAACTGCCCGCGGTGAGGACTTGTCCATCAAGTTGTGCGGGCAATACTGTGCCGGGTCCCTGGCTCGCCAGATCAAGAGCCGCAATGGTGGCATCAACCCGAGCCTGCTGCACGTCCCCGTCATTCGTCGCGTGCAGTGTAAATTCTGGAGTAACGCTTGAGGGAGGAAAATTAATAATAGTAGCGGTCGGAGAAGAACCCACGTCTCCGTCGACGGTTACCCCGGAGCCTGTGGCGCCAGTTACCCCGGAGCCGCCAAGTGCGCCGAATTGTTGAACAAGGCCAAGCGGCGGAGCAGTTGCTGCCAACGTCGGGTATGCCCCGTAAAGAAGCGCGGCGAACCCCACACTCGCAAAGAGGATAAACATAGCAATGCTCTTAAGATAATTTCTTGTCTGTAACATTTTCCAATGCCTCCTTTGACTTTTAGTTTAGGGCCCTTACTCTAAATGCTAATCATTTCTTAACCCCTAACTTTTATTATATAATAACTAAACTTTTTTGTACAGTCTTTACTGTTCCCTTTTTCCCAAGCTTGGTTAAATTGGAATTTTGAAGAGTGTAGTATTTCTCTTGCTGGTGTGATTAACCTGAATCAATGCATAACTTATCTTCCGGGTTTAAGAAGCGTTACCTATGGTGTTGAACCTATCTCTTATTCTGATGCTTCTAGTTGATTCGTCTTGTCCATACCCTGATAATTACAATCGCGATTATATAGATACGAAATCCAAGTTATTTGATAAAATAGATAGCTATAATCAGTCCTAATATTATTCCAATGACAATACCAACTAATAGATTACGCATATGGAACCCCCCTGTATTGCTACCCTTATGTCAAATTTTGAAATGCTTTTATATTTGTTCGCGTTGAATAGAAAAATAGATTATTTTGCCTTAGGTACGTATTCAGAAAATACAGCCCTGTTAAGACCAAAAGAATTAAAACAGAAAGTAACGTATAATGAAACAGTTTATTGCTTAATATGGACCTCATAATATTCAAGAATAATTATTGCTAAACCGAAATACAAATTTTGTAAAGTCAATAAATCTCTATGGCACGAGTACACTGATATCATCAACCCTTCCTACCAAGGTTAATTACAAGATAAAATCCCAGCAATGACATTACAAAATTGCATTTGGCCAGTTTGCGGGTTGATAACAGTAAAACTACTGGGTTGATTTGACTCATTATTACCTATGCTAGAGGCTAAACTTCCTGCAAGTACCCCAAAAAACTGTGACCAAAACTGACTCTTTTTTTGAGATTCCTGAGTTGTATATGTACTATAAACTTCTAGGTCATATTTGTATTTATTTATCAACTCCCCAGCATTATTCAAAAAAGCATCCTCAGAATCGGTAGCCTTTTTATATAAATCTTCCATCTTGGCTTCAAAAATATCTTTCTTCTCTTTGGTTAAGTTACCTTCACACTTAATCAGGAGTATATCAGTAATAGAGATCAAATAGTCTGTGGAATCTTTGAGATCTATCAATGTAACATAGGAATTAGTATCCATCCCATTGGATAAATTTGAAAAATTTGATTTAGCATAACCATAATATTTTAAGCAATCGTTTTTATCGCGGTCCGTAATTGAATCAGACTTATATACTTCTAAAAAGTATGTAACTGCTTCTCCGAATTTGTCATACTGATTATTCAATACTATTATTTCATTTCTCTCAGCGCTAATTGTAGACATCATATCAGTCTTAGCTTTATTGTTAGTGCATGCACTTACGGATATTAACAGAAATGCAATTATAATAAATGAATACTTATATATCATAAGCCACCATACATTCCATAGTACTACAGCTCAACTATTTTAGCAATTTGAAACTCATTTTTTTCCTAGAATCTGACAGAAGAGGAAGTTTAACTAAAACAATTTAAGTAGTGAGCATAGTATTCAATTAGAAACTTGAATCCCTTACCGCATCTTCCGCAGTACCATATTGATATATTTATTGGGGTTTGCAAAAGCTTATATGTTATTAATAAATTATGCTTGTTTTTTGTGCTAATGTATATATAATATACTTACATGACAAACAAGAGATTAAGAACAAAAATGTTTCAAGTATGGCTACATCCAAAAGAATACGAGTTTTTAACAGCTTATGCGGAAGAAAATATGCTGACAGCCTCAGAGGTAGTAAGAGGTTGGATTCATGAAGTGATGAAAAGAGAGGGTTATGAGATTAAGGAACCATCTTTGCCAGAACCATCAAAAACTAAAAAAGGGGTAAAGAAATAATGGGATTATATGTAAAGGGGAATCGTTGGTATATCGATTATTATGTAAATGGTAAAAGGAAGAGGGAGGTAGTTTCTATTCCAGGAAAAGACCCCTCCACAATCACGCTACGTGATGCTGAAAAGGCACTGTCGATAAGAAAAGGAGAGGTTGCTCAGGGCAAGTTTGATATTACAAAGATAGAGAAGCCAGTGAAATTTGAAAAGCTAATTGAGGCTTATCTTGAATGGGCAAATGAAAACCACAAGTCACCAGAAAGAGACCATTCGGCATGTAAAAATTTATTAATACACTTCAGCGGTAAGAATATTTACTACTTAAGCCTATGGGAGGTCGAGAAATACAAATCTCATAGGAGGAAGCAGGGTCGGAAGCAGGAGACAATAAATAAAGAACTTGGAATTATGAGAAGGATGTTTAATCTGGCCCTACAAGGAGTTTTAAGCATAAAGGTAGGCAAGAACCCTGTGCAGGGTATAAAGCTCTTAAAGGTTCCTAAAACTAAGCCTAGAACCTACAAGCCTTTGGAATTTCAAAAGCTTTATGAATCTGCTTCTAGTCATTTCAAACCCATAGTATTATGTGCATACTTGACTGGCATGAGGCGTTCTGAAATAGCTAGGCTCAGATGGCAAGATATAGATTTTGAAGATAAAACTATCTATGTTGCAGAAACAAAAAACGATGAGCCAAGAACTATTCCTATGAGCGAATCCCTGTTTGATAGCCTGCTAGAGATGAAAAAAGATGCTATTGGTGAATATGTATTTACGACACCAGATGGTAAACCGTATACCTCGCTATCTGCATGGAAAAGAGCTTGGAGTACTGCATTAAGAAATTCGGGTATTGAAAAGGGTAGATTTCATGATTTCAGGCATACCTTTATATCAAATCTAATTGTAAATGAAAAAGAAGATTTTGCTACTGTAATGGCACTCTCTGGGCATAAAGATATTTCTATGTTGAAACGTTATAGTCATACTCAGGAAGAAGCAAAAAAAGCTGCGATAAACAAGTTAGATCAAAGTATGTTAAATAGTTCATATACGGTTTTCAATGGTGGAAAGAAAGTATTTAGAGTCTTGAATATAAAATAATTCATTTAGACCACTAATTTTTTACATCTCTAAACTGGATATATAATGAGTCATTGATACATAATCGAAACTAATAAAATCATTGAATCTTACAACTAATGTTAGTATGATTGTCACATAAACATGAGGAATGCGCAAAATATTATGAAAGACTACAATATACGCAATGCTCTTATGCGTGAGTTATTAATACGTTATTCCAAGAGTACCAACACTATGATTTTAGAAGAATTAGGATTAGAACATGGATTAGCGAGGATTGATATAGCTTTAATAAATGGATCGATACATGGATATGAAATAAAAAGTGATAAAGATACGCTTGAGCGATTACCTCATCAACAAAAAATTTATAACTCAATATTGGACCGTGTGACAATAATTGTTGGCTTTCGTCATGCTTATGAAGTTATTAAGGAAGTTCCAGATTGGTGGGGAATTAAGCTAGCTGAAATGGGGCCAAGAGGAGGAATCAAGTTCCATAATTTTAGAAAGGCAAATAAGAATCCAAGTATTAATAAACTTTCTGTTGCTAGATTACTTTGGAAGCAAGAAGCATTGGATCTTTTAGATGAAGTTAGTTCATCAAAGGGATTTCTATCGAAGTCCAAAACATTAATATATCAAGAACTGTGCAATAGAATTGAACTGAATACCCTAAAGAAAAAAGTACGAGAAAAACTCAGAGACCGGTCAAATTGGAGAGTTGATCAACTACAAATGCTATGTGGTGATTGATACCTGCTCTAATCCATGTTTCTGGATTACCAGTCTTAGGTGTGTTTAAGTTACTGCCTTTGTCAAATATATATTTGTCACCATCACTAAATTTGGCACCACAAAATTCTGGAAGTGACATTAGAAGTTGTGCGTTAGCAGGATATTGAGCATAACCGCTACCACTCCTATTATTAAGTCCTTCTCCTCTCATAATTACCCAATAGTCATGGCTGGTATAGCGGATACTAGCACTCGGATTACTATATTTAGGAGGCTCAATATATTGAGGATATTGTATTGTATAATCGCAGTAAGTTGGTGTTCGCTCAGATTTAATAATAAACATATTTTCAAACCAATAAATCCAATCATTTCGCTTAATAAAATGTTGCCCGGGCAAAAAGCCGGATAAATTTTCTGGAAAGGCGCCTGAAGCAAATATAAATGATTTCCAAGATGCCTTATTGGGAATAAGTGTAGATATATTAGAAAAAATGTCTGAATTATTACCTATGATTTTATAATCAATTATCAGATGAGTTTTTTCTGGGGTGATTTTCAAATAATCTAACAAGAGGTCTAAATCAGTACGAAAATTTGAACTTAAAATACTTCTATAGTTCAAGCGCAAACATATATCAATATTATTTTGGTCTACTAAATATTTTACTAAGTCTTGATAAGATTGTTGTCTGTGAAAAGTCGTTACTGGTATAATATCGAGATTTAATTTTAACCAGCATCCTGAAATTTTTCTTAGAATTTGAGCGGCTAAATTAGATTGACTCATTTGTGTTATGTTTTCAAAGTCTAAAAATATACTGTCTGTTCCCCAGTAATCATTTACCTCTTCTGCAAACCTTTCAGAAGTTGCCTTCATATCTATTACCTTGTTTTGTAGTACAAAATTATTGGGCATAAACTCTATTAATGGTGTAATATGACTCTTCTGATGTGGATAAAGTTCTCTTAACGCAATTTTTTCTCCCTTTTTCCATCGCAATATTGGTACATACTGTAAATGGTTGATCATTTTGTTCCCCAGTTAATTCCAGGAAAGCATTTTCTTACTTCTTTATGTCCAACTAAGTTGTTTAGAATTCGATAATTGTTAGATTTGTATCTCATTCGACCAACAATTATAGCTGGATCTATTTTTAACTTGTTTGCTAAGTGTTGAGCAGCTTGAGGCGTTCGTAATTTACTAGCAGGACTATTAGTCCACTCATTTTTTGGGATTAATATTTCACTAGCAAATAGATCTGCTTCTTCCTCTAAATCGTCTTTAGTGTTATCTATATCTAGGTCATCATAAAAACTAAGACCATCATTTTTTAAATGAAGGTGTAAATGTGCAAGTTCATGAACTAGTGTGAACCAAAAATTATCCAACCTATCATATCGAAGTGTCATGCCTATAATAGGTTTTTCTTTGTGTAATAAAGCTGCACCGTCAAGATGTGTTCTTGGAAGTTGTGGTTCAATGACTAAAGCAATGCCATAGTCCATTAGAATGTTTTGAATCAATACGGGAGCATGGTCTCTAGTGCTCATTTGGACTAATTCTTGAATGAAATCTCTAGTAAAATTCTTACTCTGATATTTATTAGTTATTTTCATATTTTCTGCTAATGAAAGAATTCTTGCAGTCCATGCTGATAGTGCATATTGATCAAATTTCTTAGCCGACCTAACATGCTCGGTCTTTCTATGGAATACAACAAATTGCTCAGGATTTCCGACTTTTGAGAAGAAATGTTTTACTGCTGTTTTAATATCTTCATCAGATTGCAAGTTTTCTGATTCTATCCAATTTCGTTTTATCATTTCTTTCACGGGGAAGCGACCCCATTCAAACGTATCTGGATCGTTGAATCCGCTTTTTGCTTCACTAACTAAGGATTTTAATGGTATACCCAATCCCTTGTTAAGAGCTCGTATCATGCTTAAGCTCAAATCTCTTTTTCTTGAAAGAATTTCAGATACTTTGCTTCGACTTCCTATATATTTAACTAAATCTCTCTGTCTGAGGTTTTCTTGCTCCATCCTGAATTGAATAGCATCTACGGGGTCGGATACACTAGTTTGAAAATATCTCGAAGATTCATATTCTTTAATCAGTAGTGTTAGAAGCTCGAGTTTTTGAGCTTGTTGAGTACCCTTCTCTGGATTTGAATCCATCAAATTCTCAACTATTATTAATGCATCCGCATATTCTGATTCATTCTTTATCATTTTAATCATTATTTCACCTCATATGTCCCAAGTATTGTATTCAGCATGAGTGCCAATCTCTTTGATAAAAACAACTTGAGTTTCATAATCTACTTTCACATATAACCTGTAACTATTACCTTTTATATTAAATATTACTTTTTTCCCCCCAATAATACTTGCACTAGAGTATCTTGCTTGTATATCTGTAGGAGATGCCCAACAGGCATCTTCAACTTCGTTTTTCCAGGCTTCAATTTGATTTCGTACATCAGCATGACTAACGCAGAAGTCGTCAAGTACCTTAAGGTTCATTAGAATCATAATAGAACTCTATTAGTTTTTAGCGCGCATCACAAATGTTCCCATTTAGGGAACATTATATCAGAACCGAACAAGATTGCAAGTAGGATTTTTATTGTACGAAGCTTTTTATGTTAGACAAAAGAATATGAGTATGGAGCACATTGGACACCTATTTGGACACTAAGTGGGATGTAGGTACTTTAAGCGGCAATGCCATTATTGGACTAACTAACCGTAAATATTAATGAAAGTAGTGGCGGGCGATGGGGGATTCGAACCCCCG
>JBBDIN010000145.1:0-12481 GCA_040880385.1 Thermodesulfobacteriota bacterium
CCAATTAAACCCACTGCTAGAATTAAAAAGAATAAGGTGATAGCTTTAGCCACAATTTTCATATTCTCCTCCCTTAGTGCTTTCAGATTATTAATAATAATCGAAAATTGCTCAAGAACACAAGAGATTTTATATTAGTTTTATGTTATCACCGACTCGTTTGCTATAATTAGAATTATGGAATTAAAAGAGCTTGGCACAACGGGGGCAATGATTTCAGAGATAGGACTCGGCACTTGGCGATATAAAGGTGATGCCGAAACTCTAAGAGCCGGCATAGAATTAGGCGCAACTCTTATAGATACCGCAGAGGGTTACTATACAGAAGACGTGGTCGGCGAGGCTATTAAAGGAATTCGAGATAAAGTCTTTATTGCGACTAAAGTCTCAGGAAGACATTTAGCATATGACGATGTCTTGCAGTCAGCGGAAGAGAGTCTTTATAAATTGGGCACGGACTATATTGACCTATATCAAATCCATTGGCCAAACCCTTCCTACCCTATAAGAGCTACTATGAGGGCTATGGGCGAGCTGGTCGATAGGGGGCTAGTTAGATTTATCGGTGTGAGCAATTTTGATATTGACGAAATGGAAGAGGCTCAGTCTTTTTTGAACAACTATCCGATAGTTTCTAACCAAGTCCGCTACAACTTAAATGACAGGAGCATTGAGAGAGACATGCTTCCATATTGTGAAGAGAAAGGTATTACGATTATGGCTTATACACCGCTAGATGACGGGAACTTAACTAACGCTGGAAATAATCTTATAAGGAGCAACAAGATGAAAGTTCTAGACGAGATTTCTCAAGAGACAGGTAAAACAATGGGGCAAGTTGCGCTTAACTGGTGCATGTCAAAAAAGAATGTAATTGCAATTCCTAAATCTAACAGCCTTGAGCGCACAGTTGAGAACTGCGGAGCTTCTGGGTGGCGACTATCGCCTGAACAAATAAGACGACTGAATGATGCTTTTTAGTAAATCGTATTAGACAGAATCTTTTTAAGAACCAACTCATCATAAAATACGTACATTTAAATAAGAAAGGTAGAAGTATTTAATATTAAAATGATAAGAGGAAAAAATGAAGCAGCATTTAAGCAAGATTGGAGTGATAGCAATTTTAGCCATGTTTTTAGTATCCCTATTCATTCACCCGCTACAAAACTCGTTTACAATTATTTCTTATGGACTAGAAGAAGTGAAATCAGCTAATTTTGACCACTCATACAGCACATACAATAAACTCCTAAATCAATATGTGGACGATGCAAAGGTCAATTATGAGGGCTTCATAAATCAAAGAGCTGAGTTCGAAACATTCCTTAGAGCGCTCGGATCAGTCGATGAAAATGATTTTCAAACCTGGACTGAGGAGCAAAAATTAGCTTTTTGGATCAATGCATATAATGCTTTTACAATAAAGGCAATTATAGACCATTATCCTATAAAGAGAAGTTTTAGTCTTATCGGCATTTTTTACGCTCCGTCTAACAGCATACTGCAAATTAAGGGCGTATGGACCAAGCTTCAGTTCAGGGCGGTAGGCAAAATGGTTACGCTTGATGAGATAGAACATCAAATACTTAGAAAACAATTTAACGAACCCAGGATTCATATGGCGATTAACTGCGCTTCAATATCATGCCCCGATTTAAGCAGTGAAGCCTACACTCCAGACAAACTTGAAATGCAGCTAGCTAACGCAGCTAATAGTTTTGTAAATAATCCACAAAAGGGTGTTTTTGTAAATCAGGAAAATGGTGAGGTTAAATTCTCAAAGATATTTAAGTGGTTCGGAGAAGACTTCGTTAAAAACTATGGGAACAATAGTTTATTTAATAATTACAGCCTCAAGGAAAATGCGGTACTTAATTTCACCACTGATTACATCGAATCAAATGAAACTAAAAAATTTTTAATGAAGAACAAACTAAAGATTGGTTACCTTGGTTATGATTGGCATCTAAATGAACAGCCGGATCCTAATTCCCCGGCGTCTTAATTTACAAATTCATATTGACAAATCACTTGGGGCTTTCGTTGACCATTAACTCTTGAGCACTGTATGCCTGTGCAGAGGAATATGCGGACACAAAAAAAGGCACTAAAAAAGTTAGCATGAATTTAAAATATAGACGGTGACTAAATTCGAATTGGAGCAGCGAATCATGATGATTTATGATAATCAAAATAGGCCCGACAACCAGAGCAACTTTGATTGCCCTTAAGATTGTCTCTCTTCTAAAAAAGTTTTTTATAAACAGTCTCAACCCTTTCTCCATAATATGATCTAAAATATACAACTATACTCTAAAGGCAATATCAGCACATATTATGATGGCCTAATATAAAAAGGTTGCCGAAAGAAGGAATAGACAGTATGCAAATTACTAATTAGCTGTTCATATGTTACTTTTATACGGCAAAATTCAATTACTTTAGGAGAAAGAATGTCTGGCAATATTAAGAAGAATATGAACTGGGACCTTACAAGCTATTTTTCTGAGTTTAATGGTCCAGAGATGAAAGAATTCAAGAAACAACTTAAAAATGATATAGAATCGATCAGGAATCAAGCTTCTTCGCTCTCTTCGCTGGATTCCAATAATCTAGAGGAGTGGGAGAAGGTTTTCCTAAATTCTGAAGACTTAACAATAAGATATTCACATCTCAGATCCTACATAGGATGCGTGGCCTCAGCGGACAGCATGAATGAAGATCATCTAAAAGAAGAAGCGGAGATGTCAGTGCTTGGCGCAAAATTCTCAAAGCTGTCCTCCGAGCTTTTGAACTCACTTAAAAACGCTGATGATGAAATATTCAAATCATTTACGGAAATCCCGGCCCTTAGTGATGCTTCATATTATTTAAATAGAGTCAGAGAGGAATCTCAGAAGAGAATGGACCAGGAAAATGAAATCCTCGCAGCAGACTTGGGAGTTGATGGTATTGGAGCATGGGGGAGGCTTTATGATACAGTATCCAGCAAGCTCGAATTCGATATGGAATATCCTGATGGAAGGAAGGTGCGTCTTCCTATGTCACAAAGACGCTCTCTAATGGAAAAACCCGATCGTGAAGTAAGAAAAGCCGCATTTGAAGGAGGCAATGAAGCGTGGCGGGGTATAGAGGACGTTACAGCTTCAGCTCTAAATGCTATAGCTGGAACAAGGCTGACGCTAAATAAGCACAGGGGGATCAACCACTTTCTTGATGTCGCACTATTTCAAGCCTCAATTAGCAGGAAAACCCTTGATGCCATGCTTGAAGCTATATACTCTGAAATCGAAGTGCCAAAAGATATTTTGAGACTTAAAGCTAAAACAATGAACCGAGAAAAAATTGCCTGGTATGACCTTGGCGCTCCGATGGATTTGGAGTTTAAGAAAAAGCTTGACTGGCAGGAAGCACAGAATCTCGTTAAGGACTCTTTTTCAGCCTCTTATCCTGAATTAGGCAATTTTGCTGGGAATGCATTTGAGAAAAAATGGGTTGACTGGGAACCAAGGGAAGGAAAACGCCCGGGTGGATTTTGCACGGGGTCACTCTTAACAAAAGAATCCAGAATTTTCATGACTTATAATGAAACAATCGGGGACGTGCTCACTCTTGCACATGAAGCAGGGCATGCTTTCCATAGTTATGTGATGAGAGATATCCGCCCATATTCTCATTTCTATCCTATGACACTTGCAGAAACTGCGTCGACATTTGGAGAAATGATCCTTACTGAGGGTATTCTGCAAAACCCATCTATAAGTGACGCTGAGAAAATTTTGATGTTGGATACTGAAATAAATCATGGGGCAATCTATTTAATGGATATACCGGTACGATTCGAATTTGAAAAGGCTTTTTATGAAGAGAGGCAAAAGGGGGAAGTGAGCGTCAGCAGGCTAAAAGAACTGATGACTGAAACACAACAAAGAATTTTTGGTGACATTTTAGAAAAAGGGGGGGAGGATCCTTATTTCTGGGCTTCAAAACTTCATTTTTATATTACCGGAGTTACATTCTACAACTTCCCTTACACATTTGGATATTTGTTAAGCCGCGGGTTGTTCGCAATGTTCAAAAGTGAAGGAAAGGATTTCTTGCCAAAATATGAAGAATTTCTCCGCTTAACTGGTTCAGACACCGCGGAGAATGTAGCTAAGAGAAGTATTGGACACGACCTTGAATCTCCCGAGTTCTGGGTTCAATCAATCCGAACTCTAAATGAGCCGCTTAAGAAACTCAAAGAGCTAATATAATATTATTTTAAGATAATTAATCGCTAGAACTTTGAACTCAGAATCATTTTTTAGTGTTTACGTTCCCGTCGTAATCACAGTTAATTGTGTTAATTATATTTTGGTGGAAGTTTTGTACGGCCTTATGCATATTCCTGGTACCCATGGATACAGGATAATTCCAACTTAAATCAGCCTTGACAAAAGGGGGGCAGTACACTATTTGTCTCATATTTAGTAAACCTATACAATTCATAGAAAAGCTCATAGACATTCGCACTTACCTTAAACACCCATCTGTTTTATAGCAAAATATCGGGTTTTGGATAACATTAAACCTGCACAATTTCTCAATAGACTCCGAAATATCGTGGGCATATCTATGATATATCGTAGTTTTCTCAATTCTAAGCCCCATCCGGTTTGTCCCGTAATCCATAATAACCAATAATTGCCGGTTGTTAGGCGATAATTTTCCATTGTCCTGTTTGTTGGCACATTAGTTGCATTATATACACCCTGTAGAAGGGGTCTTAACCGTGAGTACCCAATTTTGTAGATGACGGGATACTCACCCTTTTAAATCCTTAACTAATGCCTCCGGCTTATAAATATGACTTTATGGATTCCCGATACAGACGCTCGGGAATGACAGATAAAAGAGAGATATATATGACGAAGAAAAATAGAAATTAAAAAGTAGTATCCCCTTCTCGACTCTTCTCCCTTGGCTGCCCTTAGGCGCTAAGGGGGAAGGGTCATAATAATGGAGAGGAGATAAAAAGGAAAAGCAAAAGATGGCGGTAGGAGTTGACTAATAGTCTTTGAATGTTAAGACTTTATGCTTTATTAAGTTCTACATTCCAAAACCAGTTTCCCACTTGGTTTAGATTACTTTTAAGATTTAAGACTAGATTGAAGATCGCTTTTCATTCCAATGCTGACGGAAACTTTGAGATATACCTTTTCGATACGACAAAAGGGGGCAGTACAGCTTAAAATACTGAGGTTAAAGCTTAATATAAAGACATTGCTGTAGCAATTGCCGCTCCATGATTAAAAGATAAATCCAAAATTAAAGCGGCCATAATACCTAACATATAAAAAATTGATGTTGCAAAAGCTTTTCCATATCCCGAATTTGTAACTGTGCATTTAATAATTATATACTCAAAGTATCCACCAAAGATAATTGCTAATATGGCAAAATATGCGGAGGCGTAACCCAAAAACCAAAAGGATAAAGATAGCGGTAATAGAGAAATTGAATAAATGAGTATCATTATATTTGTGAATTTAGCGCCCATTGCTACAGGCATGACCGGAACGCCGGCTTTTTTATAGTCCAATTTGTATTTCTGAGCAAGCGCCCAAAAATGAGGTGGCTGCCAGAGCATCATAAAAGCAAAGAGAATATAACCATCAAGACCAATGTCGGGCTGTATAGCGGCGTACCCTATTAAGACAGGAAGAGCGCCAGGTAGACCCCCTAATATAGTTCCATATGGGGAGCTTCTCTTTAAGTATAAGGTGTAGAGAAGTGTGTAGCTTAATATGGCGGCAATAATTAAGAGAGCGACAATATAGTTCAAGTAATAAAAAGAAATAAATAGAGATATGATGATGAACAAGCCCGCTATGGCAACAGCAGTTTTCTC
Organism: Thermodesulfobacteriota bacterium; assembly: GCA_040880385.1. Lineage (GTDB taxonomy): Bacteria > Desulfobacterota_D > UBA1144 > Nemesobacterales > UBA2774 > CR02bin9. The sequence continues at coordinate 5,897 of JBBDIN010000145.1, forward strand.
CCCCACTACCTCTAGTGCCTGAGCCCGCTTACTCAGTCTGTTCATAAGTAAATCTATCTGCTTATCAAGGACGTTATTAAGAATTGCCGATCCGGCAGCGCTTAACAGTAATGCAATGATCGTCAGCACGATCACACTCAAAGAGGGAAGCCCCTTTGCGGCTAGAACTATCCCTGCAAACCCCGTAAAAGCGACACTTACAATTATTCCTGGTTTGGACAAAAGAACTGTAGAAACTACTATATTTGAAGGTGCTCTCTCTACCCGTTCCATGATATTATCTTTCCTTGCTATATTTGAATTACTAATAAGATCCGCTGTATAAATTATACACTATTTTCCCTCATCCCCTGAAACCAGGCATAAAGAGCTGTTGTGAATATTAAGAGTGCTATAAATAGATGCATTGCCGTAACAGCAAAATTAAGTTTTGTAAGAACGACACCGACACCTAGAAGGACTTGGAGTATTATTAAGCCAATTAAAATTAACAACTTTTGCCTGTAGTTCTTTAGTGCTGAAGATGAATATGAGGCGATTAACAAAACAGCAACTATGATAGTAATAATATAAGCGAGCCCTCTATGGGCAAAATGATTTAACACAATTCCGGAGATCTGTGGTGGAATCCAGTATCCCAAGCACGTTGGAAAATCAGGGCACGCAAGCCCTGAAGAAGAGTGCCTGACATAAGCTCCCAGTACAGCTTGAGCAAAAATTAACAAACTCAGGAAGAAGAATATACCCCTATATCCACTTATGTTAAATACAGGTTTCTTATGATCCCCATCGAAGTAGACCATATATACTACCAAAGCAAGAATTACGATAGCATTGGCAAAATGAAAAGTTGTCAAATCAACTGGTAGTTCCATTAAGACAACAATACCGCCAAGTACGATTTGGAATAACAGCAAAACCACAACAAGTACCGGTATTGTCTTGGCAGATCCTATATAGCTGCGAAATCTCTGGAAGCACATAATGATAATAAAGATGGAGGTTATTCCACCTATTACGCGGTGAATAAACTCTACATAGATATCCCATCTAAATGGCGGGAGGAGTTGTCCATGGCAAAGCGGCCAATCAGGGCATGCAAGCCCTGCTTTAAGACCTGCTACCAAGTTTCCCCAGACCAATAAGATAAAAAGTAAAACAAGGGCAATTTTACCTATCATAAATAATTAACCGGCTATAGGAAAAGATCTTGTAAAAGTGTCAAGAATGGTCATGCCTATTAACAGAAATAGCAGCATTAAGGGGAAAAGAGCAAATAGCCAAGTAATCGAGTCCTCAAATTTAAGATGCATAAAGAAAAGCGCTACCGCACCTGCTTTTATAGATGCTACAACCATTGCGATTACAATATTGAATGTTCCAAAATCTAGATAAGACACATATACAGTAGTGGCTGTGAGTATCATAAGAAGCACCCACACTACAAAGTATGTTTTATAACCCGTGATATGTCGTCCTTCGCTATGTGTATGTTCGCTCATTTATTTCTGCCTCCCTTTAGCCAACCAAATAAAGTAATGGGAAAAGATATATCCAGATTAAATCCACCAAATGCCAATACAATCCGCCCATTTCCACGGGTGTGCTGTACTTCTCATTAAATTTACCTTTGAATGTTAAAACCATTATCACGCCAAGAACGACAAGTCCTATAAAGACGTGAATCATATGGAGACCTGTCATCATAAAGTAAAGCGAGAAAAATATATTTGTGTCGGGGTAAATATGATGCGCAAACTTAGCCCCGTATTCAAAATACTTAACTACTCCAAACCCTAACCCGCATATTATGGTGACAAGAATAAATAATCCCGCCATCTTCTTCTTTCCTTTTTGTATGGCAGTTACCGCTATCGCCATAGTCAAACTACTAAAAATTAATATGCACGTGTTTATCGCCCCCATTTCACGGTTAAGCTCCTGGTGAGATTCCAAGAACATTTCCGGGTACTTAGCTCTGAAAATTGCATAAGCAGCAAAAAGCCCGCCAAAGAGCATTATTTCAGTTCCCAGAAAAAGCCACATACCTAGCTTTGAGGAACTATATTCGACTTCGGGGTCCATATGATGAATATGACCGTGAGATTCTTCCATGTTTGCCTTCTCCATTTTAAGCATCCACCTCTTTCTTTTTACCGTAACCGTAACTCCAATCTGTCACATGAGGGATTTCTTCAAAGTTTTCAAGCGGTGGTGGTGAAGGTACCTGCCATTCTAAAGATAATGAACCATATGGGTTTTGAGGCGCCTTTTCCCCACTAAAAAGTCCTTTTAAAAGATTTACTGTCATGATCAAGACACCCAGGCCCAAAATCCAGGAACCATAAGTTGATAGAGCCATAAGGGATTGGAACTCCTCAGGATAAGTTGCGTATCTTCTTGGCATACCTTGAACCCCAAGAAAGAATTGAGGGAAAAAGGTAATGTTAAAACCAACGAAAATAAGAAACCACGAAAGTTTGGCTACTGACTCGTTAAACATTTTGCCAAACCATTTTGGATACCAGAAATGCAAGGCTCCAAAGAACCCCATCACTGTTCCCCCAATCATAACATAGTGCATATGGGCAACTATGAAATAAGTATCATGAAGATGAATATCCGCAGCTAATGCTCCCAAGAAAACACCGGTAAGACCCCCAATTGTGAATAAGAATATAAATCCGAGGGCATAAAGCATTGCTGAATGAAGCTCAATTGAACCTTTGTAAAGTGTTGCAACCCAATTAAAAACTTTAATAGCTGTAGGTATTGCAACTAGAAATGTTAAGAATGAGAAAATGGTAGCAGCAACTTCTGAGATACCACTTGTAAACATATGATGCGCCCAGACTAAGAAGCTGATAAACGCAATACCAAGACTTGAATAAGCAATAGCTTTGTAACCAAAAATTGGTTTACGCGAAAAAACAGGAATTATTTCTGAAATCACGCCCATTGCAGGAATAATCATAATGTACACTGCAGGGTGAGAGTAAAACCAGAAGAAATTCTGAAATAATACCGGGTCTCCCCCTTTTGCAGGATCAAAGAACCCTACTCCAAGGCTTCTTTCAGCAATTAAGAGAAGAAGCGTTATACCAACAACAGGGGTAGCTAGGAGCTGAAGGATTGCTGTGGCGTAAGATGCCCAGATAAAAAGCGGCAAACGGTGCCATGTCATACCAGGTGCTCTCATCTTGTGGATAGTAACGATAAAGTTCAACCCTGTAAGGATTGAAGAGAATCCTAATACAAAAACACCAAGCGTAATTAAGATCACATCAGCGTCAGTAGTAGCACTGTAAGGCGTATAGAACGTCCATCCAGTATCCGCCGGCTGTAAAAGAGCAAACAGCATAATAATTGCCCCCAGTAAATATATCCAATAACTCGCTAAATTAAGCTTAGGAAAGGCAACATCAGGCGCCCCAATCATGAGGGGAATAAGGAAGTTGCCGAAACTCGCCGCAAGCCCGGGGACGATGAAGAAAAATACCATTAACGAGCCGTGCAGAGTAAAGAGAACATTGTAAGTATGGGGACTTACAAAATCCGAAACCGGGGTCAGGAGCTCAAACCTCATTAATAAAGCGATAACCCCCGCTATTAGGAAGAAAAAGGATATTGAAATCAGATAAAGAATTCCAATTCGTTTATGGTCTGTTGTTAGAAACCAGGAAAGAAACCCCTTTTTCTCTAAAAACGAGACATATACATTTGTGGCAATAGTATGATTTGCCATTGATTATTTCCTCCTAAATTATTAAAACCTTATTTTAATGTCTTAATGTATGCAATTACTGCCGTAATATCGTCTTCGCTTAGTATCCCTTTAAAAGAAGGCATTACGGGTTGAAACCCCTGAACCATTTCTTCTTGAGGTTCCAAGATTGATCTCATAATATAATTTTCATCAGCCGTATAGCCAGAACCGTCTTCAAGTACACCGGTTCGGCCATAAAGCCCCTTAAAGGAAGGCCCTATTACAACGCTGCCGTCAATACTGTGGCACGCATTGCAGCCCTTTTCTTTATAAATTTTTTCTCCTAACTCAGCAGGCGGCAATGAGGCAACAGCTGCGCCGTCATCAACACCAATCCCCTTTTCCCAAATATCATAGGCCTCCGGGCTAAGTACCACTACTCTTCCTAGCATGGCAGAGTGTCCTGTGCCGCAATATTCTGCGCAAAAGATATCATAAGTCCCTATTTTTGTGGGAGTAAACCATAATTGCGTATATCTTCCCGGCAAAAGATCTTGTTTTACTCTAAATGCCGGAATAAAGAAGCTATGTAGGACATCATCAGCCCTCATTATCATTCTAACAGGTATGTTTTGCCTGACATACAGCTCGTTAAGTGTTTTTTTGCCATTATAATAGTCGAAAGTCCAGAGCCACTGCTTACCGGTGACAGTTATGTCAACAGAATCTTTCGGTGGAGTTCTCATTTCTTTGTATACTACAAATCCATAAACAAAGAGAAGTATAAGCAAAATAGAGGGTATTACGGTCCATAGTATTTCTAAGGGTTCACTACCTGTGATATAAGGGGTTTCTTCATCTTCCCTTCTTCTTCTATATTTGAGTGCAAAATAAATTAAAAGTGCAGATATCAGAACAAAGAAGAATATGGATATAAGAGTTATTGTTAGAAGAACTCCGTCTACTTTGCCTGCGAGATTTGATGCCGCCTCTGGAATCCAAGTCATCTGTTGTCTTTTAAACCTCCATATCTATTCATCAGGTTCTACCTTCTCTCTCTTCTCCAAAAGTATGTTAACCCAACACATAAGGATAACAATGTAATTAATCCACCAGCTTTAACAATATTTAACGCCTTAAGAGCATATTTCTTTCCAATAGGGTCAAACCCATAGCAAAATAACAACACACTATTTAGCAGTTTGGAAGTTCCTATCTCTCCTTTTGAAGCTTCGAGTAATGAAAGCCTAAAATCATTAGGCACATGCTGGATACCATGAAGATACCTGGAAATGCGCCCTTGTGGTGTAAGCACAATTAAAGCTGAAGCATGGGCGAACTCATTACCATCTATTTTGTATTTAAAACCTACTGATTGGGTTAATTTTTCTATATTTTTCTGATCACCTGTAAAAAACGGCCAACTATCTTGAGTTTGTTCCCCTGTCTTGACTCTACTGCGATACTTAAGCGCTTTAGTTGATGCTAACTCAGGAGAATCTTCAGGATCAAAACTCACAGTAAGCAACTTGTAATCTTTACCTATCTCAAGTGAGAGTGTTTCGTTAACAACTTGAAGCAGACCGTCTGTAGCAAAGTTACAGAGCTTGGGGCAACTATAATAAACGAGATTTAAAACTGTAGGGGTATCACTTGATAGTAAATCTTTAAAAAGTACAGGGTTATTATTTTCATCTATGATGGTGATATCGTCTGGGACAGTGTCGCCTAACTTTTCATCAATACCAATATCCTTTAGGTCCCTCGAATCAGTAAGGGCTATGCCGAACTCTGAGGAAAAGAGTATCAAGACTAGAACAATAGAATATATTAAGTTCACTTTTTTCATGTTTTTAATACGGACAACCGAGATAATTTATATTGTTATTTACTCATAACACAATTGTTATTTACTCACAATACAAAAGCACACATCCGCTAGAATAATCAATTTCTTACTTTAATGCATATATTGGGGTGAGTAAAGGCTATAATACTTAAATATTAGTGAGTTATTAAAACTTAGATATTTAACCCCTAATAAGCTCAAAACGAGGATGATTCTAGCTGATTCCTGTCTCCTGTCAAGTATAAGCGTCTCTCTTAAAACAGTGCTAATTTGGAAATCGGTGATATTAAATTTAGAATAGTACAAGATGGGATCAATTGTTGACATTGAAGGTATAAAAGTAGGCCACTCTTCAGATTTTGAGGCGATTACGGGTTGCAGTGTGCTGCTATTTGAAAATCCGGTTATTGCGGCTGTAGATCTTAGGGGCGGTGGAACCAGCACTAGGCAAATCGACTCGCTTCTTGCACATAATACATTTGGGAAAATTCATGCAATTCTTTTAACCGGCGGAAGCGGATACGGCCTAGATGCATCGAGCGGTGTTGTGAGATTCTTGGAAGAAAGAAATATAGGGCTTGAGGTAGGCCATGGACTTGTTATGCCTTCAGTCCCAACAGCCGTAATTTTTGATTTGGGAATCGGAAACGGGAAGATAAGACCTGATGCAAAAATGGGGTATGAAGCTTGTCTTTCAGCCAAGTCGACTCTGTTTGAAGAAGGATCAATAGGAGTCGGCACGGGAGCAACTATTGGAAAGTTAATGGGTGTAAAGCAAGCTACAAAAGGAGGCATCGGGACACAGAGCTACAAATTAAAAAGCGGTGCAACAGTGGCAGTGTTTGTAGTCGTAAATGCTTTTGGTGATGTAGTTTCGCCTGAAAATGGAGAGATAATAGCCGGAGTAAGAAGCAGTGAAAATGGGAAAGAATTTCCCGGCACTGTTAATTTATTTAAGAAGGGAATAATAAGAAGGGCAGATAGTTATCAAAACACCACTCTGGCAGTAGTAGCGACAAACGCTGATTTT
>JBBDIN010000146.1:0-12391 GCA_040880385.1 Thermodesulfobacteriota bacterium
TCAGGAGCTTATAGATAATCTTAAAGGAGCTAAGGCGAAGATAGCTAACAGCTCGCCTATTGAAAGCAACTCTGACGGGGCTTATTTGATTGAGAAAATGATTGAGAAGACTAAGCAGCTAACTAATTGGCTAAAAGCCATGGACTTTAACGAAGCCCAAAAGAATGCAAGGAGCATTCAAGAAAGCACGCAAGGTCTCAGTGAAATGAGCAATCTCAATTTTGGGAATTTAGGTAAAGCATCTGAAGAAATCAACAACGCCAGCAGACTTGCCAAGGAAATACGAAGCGACCTTGAACGATTTGGCGCTCAAGAAAATAACGAAGGGCAATTCGCAGATATGGCCGGAAGGCAGGACGAGATACAAGGGGAAACCGGTGATCTGACTGAGGAGTTATCAGAATTAGGAAGTGGTTTCTTTGTTAGCCCTGCTCTGGGAGAGAAGTTAGGACAGGCAGAAGATTTTATGGGAAACGCGTCTCAAGACCTCCAAGGGAGTCAAGTCTCAAAGGCTATATCTAATCAAGAGGAAGCTTTAAAAGCTCTCCAGGAAGCAAAACAGCAAGCCCAGGATATGCTACAGCAAATGAGGATGAGCGCTAAGGGAAATGGATCCCCAGCTCCAATGATGCTGAGACAGATGCAATCCGGTCAAAGCCCACAGGGATCAGACAACAGATATGTCGAGATTCCTGAGCTCGATGAATCACAGATCGGAAGGGAGTTCAAGCAAAGAATCTTAGAAGCAATGAAGGGTGGTTCACCAGAGGGATACATAGAGTTAAACAAGAAGTATTACGACAGGATTATTAAATGAAACGAATATCTACTCTAGTTCTATTTTGCTTATTGTCAGCTTACATATTTGGTGGAGTGTTGCCTACTCATTCATCAGAGATTGGCGAGCTATTTGATAGGGTCGAAAAAGACATTAAAACATGGCGAATAAGCAGTGCGTCAGTTTCTGTAGATCAGGCCCTAAAAATTGCCGATACAGACGACGAGAAATTCCGCTCATTCTATCTAAAATCGCTGGTAGATTTTTATAAAGGAGATTACCAAAGCGCAAATAAATACGGGGAGAAAGCACTCTCAAATAAAGAGATAGAAGAAGCTGGTTTCCTTAATTTTATAGTAGCGGCGTCTAGTTCCGCACCTGAATTTGCGGAAATTAAGAGTGAAAACTTTGTAATTCGCTACGCTAATCCTAAAGACATCATACTTGCAGAATATGCAAAGGATGTCTTGGAGAAATCTCGCTATGAGATAGGGCTTGATCTGGAGGCATATCCAGAAGACCCTGTAATTGTTGAGATATACCCCGATATGAAGAGCTTTACCCTAGCCTCCACTCTACCGGCCAAGAATGTAGAGAAGACAGGTGTTGTCGGGATTTGCAAGTTCAATAGGATAATGATTCTATCTCCCAGGTTATTACCTAAAGGATATACCTGGGCTGACACTTTAGCGCATGAATATGTTCACTATCTTGTATTTCTAAAGAGTGAGAATAGAGTTCCCGTTTGGCTTCACGAGGGTATCGCAAAGTACGAGGAAAAAAGATGGAAAGAAAAAGACAATGATGTAATCAGCCCATTTTATGAAACCATATTATCAGAAGCACTCAAGAAAAACGAATTGGTACCTATTGAAAAGATGCACCCATCCCTAGCAATGCTCGAAAGCGCGCGTGAAGCACAGCTTGCATTCGCTCAGTCGGGCACTATGGTAAGCCATCTAGTGGATAACTGGGGTCAGGGGGCGTTGGTAAATCTCATCGAATCAATAAGAGACACAGGCGACTATCAAGCCGCAATAGAATCTGTTACAAATTTGAATTTCCCTCTATTTTATGAATCTTGGGAGAAAGGTCTGCGTGCCAAGAACCTTGAAGAAAAGATACCCGGCATTTGTGTTAAAGGTGTCAGGATCAAAAATACTGAGAAAAAGTCGACAGACGGCAGTGAAGACTTGATAGAAATTGATAACAACAGAGCAAGAGACTATACAAGACTGGGAGACCTTCTTAAACAAAGGGGGAGACTAAGCCCTGCAAGTTTTGAGTATGAAAAGGCGCTTGAGCTAGATCCATACTCCCCTGTAATATCAAGCAGGCTTGCGTCTGCTTTAAACATAATAGGAGAAACAAAAAGAGCTAGAGAAGTTCTATACCCAATACTTGAATTTTATCCCAGTCACATGGATATACACATGATATTGGGAAGGATATATTTAGATGAGGGCAATCTTAGTAAAGCTGAAGAATCTTACTTAACAGCGGTATCAATTAATCCTTATGATCCCGAAGTACACGCCTCGCTAATAATGTTGTATGATAAGCAGGGGCAGACAGAACTTAAACAAAGAGAAGAAAAATTTCTAAAATTATTACTCAACGAGGAAATAGATAATGGAAAACAATAGAGAAGACATTCAGAAAGTTGAAGAGCTCTTTCGCATTAAAAATGAAATAGTATCTGAAATAGGGAAAGTAATAGTGGGCCAGGAGAAAGTGGTGGAACTGCTCTTGATTTCGCTTATGTCCTCTGGGCATTCCCTTTTTGTTGGAGTTCCGGGACTGGCAAAAACTCTTCTAGTCAGCACCCTTGCCGACGTGTTGAGCCTTAATTTCAACCGTGTACAGTTCACACCCGATCTTATGCCCTCAGACATAACAGGGTCTGAAGTTCTTGAAAAAGATGATATATCAGACAAGAGATATTTTAGATTTATTCATGGGCCGATCTTCTGCAATATCCTGCTGGCTGATGAAATAAACAGAGCCTCCCCAAAAACACAAGCCGCTCTTCTTCAGGCAATGCAGGAGAAAAAAGTAACTGTAGGCGGAGAGACATACCCTATCGCAACCCCATTTTTAGTATTCGCAACTCAAAACCCAATTGAACAGGAAGGCACGTATCCACTCCCTGAGGCAGAGCTTGACAGGTTTATGTTTCAAATTGATGTCACATACCCTTCATTCGATGAAGAGCTTGAGATAGTTAGAACTACAACAGGAACTTATAAGCCTGAGCTAAGGAAAATTTTAAGCTCCAACAAAATTATTGAGTTTCAGAATCTAGTACATAGAGTTCCTGTCTCAGACCATGTCGCCTCATATGCTGTAAAAGTGGCGCGAGCAACCAGACCGGACGATCCAAGCACAACGGAATCTGTAAAAAATGGCCTCGCATGGGGAGTCGGCCCCAGAGCGTCTCAGTATCTAATATTCGGAAGCAAAGCGAGAGCAGCGCTAAACGGAAGATATACACCAACTACAGAGGACGTAAGGGCAATTGCGCCTGCTGTGCTAAAACATAGAGTGGTATTAAATTTTAGAGCTGAAGCTGAAGGGATAAAGCCTGAGGATATTATTCAGGAAATACTAGACGGAATCCATCATCAGGATTCTGATCGTCTGAAGGTTTAGATTTTGGTGCCATCACACTAAATTTAGAGTTAAGCAAAGCCTCAACCGAAGGTTCAATTTTATCTAAAAAAGGCTTAGGGTATATACCCATTACAAACATCATTATAGCGAGTGGAAGAATTACTATGATCTCTCTTAGGTTTATATCCTGAAGCGCTTTGTTTGCGGCTTTATTAAGCGGACCTAAAAACACTCTCTGGTATGCCCACAGCATGTAGATTGCGCCTAGAATAATCCCGGTTGCTCCAAGAGCTGAATAAACCCAATTAAACTCAAAAGCTCCGAGCAGTATTAAGAATTCCCCTACAAAACCGTTTAACAGCGGAAGCCCGATTGATGCAAGCGTTGCCAGCATAAAAAACGCAGCAAATATAGGCATAACTTTGGCTATTCCGCCAAATTCCTCGATCTTCTTGGTATGGCGTCTGTCGTATACCATCCCAACTAAGATAAATAGAGCGCCTGTTGATATACCATGGTTAATCATCTGATAGATGCCACCCTGCATTCCCTGTATGTTCAGAACGAAAATACCGAGCATTACCAATCCCAGGTGACTTACGCTTGAGTATGCAACTAGTTTTTTAAGATCCTTTTGAGCAAACGCAACCATAGCCCCGTAAATAATTCCGATAATTGCAATGGCAATTAGGACTGGCAAATATGCCATAAATGCATCAGGGAAAAACGGCATTAGAAATCTGAGGAAACCATATGTGCCCATCTTTAGAAGCACGCCGGCAAGAATGACACTACCCGCCGTTGGAGCCTCAACGTGGGCATCAGGCAGCCATGTATGGAATGGAAACATCGGCACTTTAATAGCAAAAGCCAAAAAGAATGCTAGGAATGCTAACCCCTGAGGGCTCAAAATTCCATCAAACGGTATGCTCAACTTGTAGAAATCTTCTACATCCATTGAGGCAACACCAAATTGCTCAATATGCAAATAGAAGAGGAAAAGTATTGCAATCAGCATTAACGCACTTCCGAATGCTGTGTAAAGAAAAAACTTTATTGCCGCATATATTCTTCTTTCCGTCCCCCAGATTCCAATAATGAAATACATCGGGATAAGCACCGCTTCCCAGAATATGAAGAAAAGAATCATATCCAGAGCAACAAAGGTACCTATTAGCGCCGTCTGAAGAACGAGCATTAATATCAGGAATCCGCACATGCCCTTATGAATAGAGCGCCATGACCCTAGAAGTGTAATCGGCATAATAAACGTAGTCAGCAGCACAAGAAATAGACTTATACCGTCTAGTCCAACGTGATAGCTGATACCAAGACTCTCTATCCAGGGAATCTTTTGTACGAACTGCATTGCAGCGCTGCCGGTTTCAAAGTTGGTGAATAAAGGAATGGAGATAAGGAATTCGATAAGGGTTACAACCAAAGCCCCAATCTTCATTGATTCTTCTGAATCCTCATATAAATATGAGAGAAAAAGAATGATAGGTATCCCTAAAAGTGGGAAGAATATGATCAGTGAGAGATTGCCGCTGAAGAGCGATTCCATAGTAGTTAGTTAGCGTCCTTAGTTATTAAAAATACAGTCATTTTTTAACGTGAATCGAAGCTAGAATTTATGGCCTGTAAATATACTATAGTCAGTGGATGTTTCAAGGTGATAATAACTGTATATCAAAGAATATGTAATGCAGATGTTAAGCTGTATTTCTTTAAACTGTAAGTTTAATAGAACATACTTTCTAGTTAACTACGTCTTTCAATAAATTTCTTAGAATATTTTCTGCTTCAACAAGCAAAATTCGCCTAGATCTAATTGTATCTAAAATGTTTTCTTGAATTTGGGTCGCTTTATGCTTCATTGTGTAATATTTTTCATTTATAAGAGGAAAATTTGGTAATTTTTTAGTATAAGTTAATAAATGGGATGTTTCTACTTCTAAATTATCTAATGCAAGTCGTAGACCACCGATAGCACTAATGAGCCTGCGGGTTCGAGTTTCCTTTATTTCGGCGGGATCTAGCTCTAAATAGTACTTTGCTGCCTGATTTAGTGAGTCTATTCCAGCATAAAAACTATTACCAAAGAGTGGTACATTTGTTTCCATTTCAACAACATATTGATGCATATGTTTCTTGAATTTGTCAATTATTCGGATATATGTAGTTTTTTCTATTTCATCGCCTTCACTACTACTAAAAGCAACAAGAACTTCAAGTTCTTCGAGACACACAACTAATGCTTGTTTATATTCTTTGGTAATCTGATCAATACGATTTTGAATCTTCCCAGATTCTTTAATTCTCTCTAAACTTATTCGTATAAGATCGAGAAATCCATCATAGTCTCCTTTGTTATGTTCTAAGGACAAAGAAACTGCTTTATCTACTTCTTCTGATTGACCTTTATCTTTAGTTTTATTGTCTTTAAGATCATGGGTAAATTCTTGTACTCTGCGGGTTATATGAAGCCTTATCAATCTTTCAAATTCTTCTAAACCGTTAAACCCCCAATATAATACTCCCTCTTTACCCAAACTTTTTCTGAATTCATTTATTTGAGCAAGTTGATCAGGATCAAGTTTACTTGGTGAAACTGGCTCGTCCTTAAAATAGAACATAATCTTTACACTATTAGGGTTATTATTATAACGCTCTTTAGCTAGTTGAAATTCTTCAACAGTGCCTGAACCAGCTCTGCCTGTCGCTGTTCCATACCGATGCCACATTACACCTATGAAAATATCGTAGTCTTGTGATATCTGTTTGTTTATTACATCTTGGGAATATTCTCCAATACCAGGGAATGAGTGGGTTTCCCATTTAAGTAGATCTAGTCGGATATTTAATTCAGCTCCCCATGTGACATTATATTCTTTGACTATTGCTTCCAAACTTTCGCGTTCGGCTGCAACATCGCCAGGAGAGGCTACAAATATTGAAAGGAGATGTTCTTGTCTTGCCATATGCTGAGTTCAAAAGTTTTAACAATTGAAATATATAATATTTGTTATCGGATTTCTATATAGTAAATATCTAAACTATGAGGGAATATCTACAAACACTCCCCACAAGTTCCTTGCAGGTGGAGGTCTAAAGAATTTATTTGGGCTTTGCCAAGTTGAGAGCGATTGGCATCCATCTTGTACTGAATATCTTCTAAGTATACGTCTGACACCTTCCCGCATTTTGTACATACAAAATGATGGTGTTCTTCTAAATTCGTATCGTATCTCATGGATGTCCCGCCTAAATCCAGCCGCGTAAGGAGCCCGGCGTCCACCATCTGCTCCATATTGCGATACACGGTAGCCGGAGACAGCATTGGGTATTCAGCGCTCGCTTTTTGATAGACCTGATCCACAGTAACATGCTGATTGGACTCAGATAAGATGCGAAAAATTACCATCCTCTGCGGGGTTAGCTTTAAGCCCTTTTCCTTTGATAGACCAACAAGCTTTTCAAGATTATTAGTTTCAGTCATCTAAATTTCCCAATACAAATCCCCTAATATAATAGTTATTTCCCTATAAACACTTTAGATATTCTAACACTAAATACCAAGCAAATGCAAATGATTCTTATCTAGGTTAAATTATTATTTGATATTGGATATTGCCCTGATATAATATTCTCTCATATTAATTCAGAAGATAGGATTCAACTTGAAAAGCATATCCTAAGACGGGGGCAGTTAACAATGAAAAAGAGATTAACTATTTATACAGCTACTCTTACAGCATTTATTATTTTTGGCGCTTTCTTTCTAACACCAACAAATGCGCAGAACTCCAGCCAGGACGCAAAATCGGATGATCAAAAGATCCAAAAACAGGCGCAAGCCATATTTAAACCGCTTGCTGAGACTATGCCTGCTCCTGAGGCAAACCCTACAACAGCCGAGAAGGTTCAGTTAGGTAAAAAACTTTACTACGATCCAAGGCTTTCATTAAGCGGCGTTATCAGCTGTAATACTTGTCACAACCTTGCCACATATGGCTCTGACAATGTCGAGACATCACTTGGGCACAACTTTCAGACCGGCGGCCGAAACGCCCCTACAGTCTTAAATGCCGGAACTCATATAGCCCAGTTCTGGGATGGAAGAGAGCCGGACTTGGAAGGTCAAGCCAAAGGCCCTGTGCTTAATCCGCTAGAGATGGCCATGCCCGACTCTGAGCTGGTAATACAGAGATTAAGTTCAATCCCTGAGTACCGTGAGGAATTTGCAGTAGTATTTGAAGGCGATGAACCCCTTGATTACGACAATGTCGCAAATGCGATTGCGGCATTTGAAAGAACCCTTGTTACCCCTTCAAGGTTTGATGATTATCTTAATGGAAACAGCAACGCTTTAACTCCTGAGGAAAAAGAAGGCCTTGAGCTATTTATGTCCAAAGGCTGTACCGCTTGTCACAACGGAGCTGGAGTTGGCGGCTCAATGTATCAGAAATTCGGCGTAGTCAAGCCCTACAAGAACCAAGAAGATTTGGGTCGATATAAGATTACCAACAAAGAGGTTGATAAATACGTATTCAAAGTGCCGTCTTTGAGGAATATTACCAGGACATACCCTTATTTTCATGACGATAAGGTCTGGGATATCAGAGAAGCTGTTTACATTATGGGAGAGAGTCAATTGGGAATACAGCTAAGCGATGAGGAAATCTCTAATATCGTGATCTTCTTAGATTCTCTAACAGGCGAGATGCCAGAGGACGCTCTTAAGCTGCCAGTGCTTCCACCTTCTACTGCGGAAACATCCAAACCTAAGATATAGGGATTTAGGGTAAACTTACAGCTTTACATAAATACTGGTAAACTGTTTAACTAAACCGGACTGGTAAAGTATTTCACCAGACAAGAAAAATTGGGAGGTTTACAGCATGGGAATGAAAAAAATAATAACTATACAACCTGACGCCCCCGCAGAATCTGCAGAAAAAGGCGTTAGCTTCAAGAAATTCGATAAAGCTGAAAAGCCTGATACAAATGTCGAATTAACTGAGGACATAGTTTACAGTGCGCTTAAAAATGTATATGACCCGGAAATACCCGTCAGCATTGTTGACCTGGGACTTATTTACAATGTAGCTATTTCCTCAGGTAATAACGTCAACCTACAGATGACTCTAACAACACCAGGCTGCGGCATGGGGGCTATGATAGCCGGCCAGGCAGAAGAGGCCATTAAAGACGCTGGGGCCAAAAATGTATTGGTTGAAGTTGTGTGGGATCCACCATGGAATCCTGATATGATGTCAGACGAAGCTAAAGAGAAACTCGGAATTTGATAAGGAGCTTGAAGATAAATTATGGAACTTAGTCCTGATACGATAAAAAAAGTACTACAAAATGTAAAATATCCCGGTTTTACAAGAGATATAGTATCATTCGGCCTCGTTAAAGATGTGCAGATTGACGGAGCTAAAGTCAATGTATCCCTGGTACTCCCTAAGCCGGATGACAAATTAAAAGCAGAAATTAGCGATTCAGTCAGGACTGCTGTACTGGAAACTCCTGGAGTTTCTGATGTTGATATACAGATATCAGCGCGTGAACCCAAGGCTGCTCCGCCAGGACAGGGGCCCGCGAAAGCTGAAAAGTCGGCAAAGCTTCCCGATATCAAGTATTACATTGCAGTAGCTAGCGGAAAAGGCGGAGTCGGCAAATCCACCGTGGCAGTAAATATTGCTCTGGCTATGGCCAAGATGAGGGATAAAGTTGGTCTTATGGACGCCGACATTTGGGGACCTAGTATCCCAACCATGCTCGGTATAAAAGATAGACCCAAGGCAACAGAGGACAACAAGATTGTTCCTCTAAACAAATTCGGGCTTAAGCTTATGTCTATTGGTTTTCTGGTAAACGAAGACGAGACGGTTATATGGCGAGGACCGATGGTACATGGAGCCATAAAGCAGTTTATTGAAGATGTAAATTGGGACGACACCGATCACCTGGTAATCGATCTGCCACCGGGCACTGGAGACGCCCAGCTTTCCCTTGTACAAACGGTACCGCTAAGCGGAGGTTTAATTGTTACAACACCTCAGGAGGTTGCACTCATAGATGTGAAGCGCGGCGTTCAGATGTTCAGGAAATTAAATGTTCCGATACTCGGGATAGTTGAGAACATGAGCTATCTAGAGCAAACCGGGGGCGGAGAGCCAATCGACATCTTCGGAAGAGGCGGAGGAAAGAAAATGGCTGAGCAGTTTGGAGTGCCTTTCTTAGGTGAGATTCCAATTGATCCGCAGATAAGAATAGGCGGCGACGGGGGAGTTCCTATCGTGGAATCGCACCCTGAAAGCACAGCGGCAAAGGCCTTTACCAAAATAGCCGTACACATATTAGACACAGTCGAAAAAGCCTAACAAGGCTTAACTTTAGACTGTTACCAACTTCTATCATATCTTGATCCGGATTCTTAAATGATTATCTTATTAAATGGAAACTTTTTTTTAGCAACGATGGAGTTTGTTCAAAAAAACGTACAGGCTTTAATGAGGATATATTAGGATTATTGAGCTGCATAAATGAATTGACGTTAGATCACCAACTAGATATTCTGTCTTCTACAATATCTCTTTGGGCAGCTAGACACTTTAAATAAATGGCATCAGTTAAAGACTATTATAAAATATTAGGCGTATCTAAAGACGCTACTAAAGCAGAAATAAAAAAGGCTTATCACAGTCTTGCAAGAAAGTACCACCCGGATCACAATCCAGACAACAAAGAAGCTGAAGAAAAGTTCAAAGAGCTTCAAGAAGCACACGAAGTCCTTTCAGATGAGGAAAAGAGGAGGACCTACGATATGTTTGGAAGCGCCGAATTCAGACCAGGCGGTCAAACTACATGGAAAAGGGCTGGAGATCCTGGAGGTGGCAACTATCAATATACTTACAGCTCCCAAGATTTCCCTGGGTTTGAAGGCATCTTTAAAGACATCTTCGGCTTTGGAGGAGACCCCAGGTCAAGAGCAAGCACAGGCAACAGAGGTGGTGGTGGGTTTCGAGATGTTTTCAGCCAGGCATCAAGAGAAAAGCCTGTAAAGGGAAAAGATCTGGAATATCAGATCGAAGTAGATTTTGATACGGCAATCAAAGGCGGAGTTCGAGATATTACAATCAGCCGTCAGAAACTAAATAATGTAACCACAGAGAAACTATCTGTTAAGATACCCCCAGGAGTCTCCACGGGGTCAAGAATTAGAGTACAAGGCAAAGGAGAATCAAGTGGAAGAGGTGATCAGGGCGATCTGTATCTAAGAATTAAGGTCAAACCGCACCCCATATTCAAGCGCAGACAAGACGATATATATCTTGAACTGCCTGTCACTTTCTACGAGGCCGCCTTGGGTAAACAGGTTGATGTCCCAACTATCGACGGAACTGCAAAGGTAACTATTCCTTCAGGTGTACAGAACGGCACAAAGCTTAGACTAAAAGGAAAAGGCGTACCAAATATAAAATCCAAAAAAAGAGGGAATCAATATGTTGAGATTAAAGTAATTATGCCTGATAATATAAAAGATAGTGACAAAAAAATCTTTGAAGAGCTAGCTGAATCTAGCCCTTATGATCCGAGAACAAAATTCAGCGATTATATGAAAGGAAGAAGTTAAAATAGAATTAGCTTACAAGGAGATTCTGAAATTATGAGCGAAAAACAAACTCTGCAAGACTCAGGCGGATTAACAATGGATTTTTCCACTTTCATACTATCATTAAACGCTTCATCTCTAATCCATATGGGAGAAATTCATGACCCTCAGCTTAAGGAAATAACGGTAAATCTTCCTGCAGCTAAGCATACTATTGAGATTTTGGAAATCCTAAAAGACAAGACTGTCGGCAATTTGGATGATAATGAGAATAAGCTGCTAAACGATGTTCTCTATAATCTTAGATTAAAATTCATACAGCATTCTAAAGCTGGCTAAATTCTGACTTTTAATTCATAGCTCAAGTGTGTTATTTAATACCTACAACGTTATATGAATTCTGGACAATTTCATCAATTTTATCCGAGACCTATCCCCATACCTGGATAAACCTTAAAATCTATCCCTGCATCTAATAATCTAAGATTAAATTCATTTACCTTTTCTATTACAGTTGATGATTTAGGCTCCCAGTGTTGGTGCCTTGAATCCAGTGAGCCCCCCCTTGATGCCGTCCTGATGGGCTATGGAGGCCATCTCCAGGCTCTCCTCCCAGGTTTTTGGCCCGTCCATCAATATTGGGGAGTAAATGGCAATGGAGGTCAATCATACAAAGAGAGTATATACGATTTAAATATAGTGAAAGGTTCAGTTCTTGTAATAGCGGCAGTCCGATTCAATAATAAAGTGAATCTGGATTGCAAAAAAACAGTATTTACTGATAATATCTAGTCAACTTTAGATAGTTTTAAGAATTCAGCAAATCTAGTGTTGATTTCTTGTTTCGTAAGCCCTGACAATCTTCTGACACTAAAATTCTCTACTGTAAAAGATGCTACAACGCTGCCGTTAACTACGGCTGTCTTAAATCCTGCGGGTTCAATTATATCATTGCCTGCGATATAACCCATAAACCCTCCTGCAAATGTGTCTCCGGCACCCGTAGGATCAATTACTTCCTCAAGTGGAAAACTCGGGGCCCAGAAAATATCATCACCTGAGAACATAAGAGCTCCGTATTCACCCCTTTTCACAATAAGGACTTTAGGCCCCATATCAAGCACTGCTCTTGCCGCAGTCGTAATTCTCGGCTCTCCTGCAAGTGCTCTAGTTTCTGAATCGTTAATAAGCAGGATGTCCACGTGTTTAAGAACTTTTTTAAGCTCCTCAACTTTATTATCGATCCAGAAATTCATAGTGTCACACGCTACAAGTTTTGGATTCTTAACTTGATTCAACACGCTTAATTGAAGCTCAGGGTCTATATTAGCAAGAAAGACGTAATCTACATTACTATATGATTCAGGTATTACAGG
>JBBDIN010000147.1:0-9936 GCA_040880385.1 Thermodesulfobacteriota bacterium
CTAAGGAATTTTGAGGTACTGATTCGCCTGTTGGAGATTTGTAACAGAGAAGTTCTATCCTCGGCTCTCCCGCAGGTGCAACGATAAATACCACATCCGCCATGACTCCTTTAAGCCCAACAATAGATTCGATCCACTCACCTTCCATATGAGCACCGTTGGTCTGCTCAAATCCGAGAACTTCGGTGTAAAATTTCACCGATCTATCCAGGTCTGATACTACTATATTTAAATGGTCTATTGCGTTGATCATAATTATTTCTAGGGGTTAGAACTCCTCGTAAAAAGTAATAAAAACTTAGATTCTGAATCAAGTTCAGAATGACAAAAGTTAGTGTCCTTCAAATTTTACTTTCTTATCTTTAAGAGCTTTTATAGCTTGTTGAAGTCCGCCCATAGTTAGAGGGAACATGCGGTCTTTCATAAACTCCCTTAACATTCCGATTGATTCAGTGTACTTCCACTCATCAACATGAACTGGGTTAAGCCAAACTATATCCGGGAACTGGTTCTTAAGGCGTTCAAGCCACACAAAGCCCGCTTCATCATTGCTGTGCTCGACACTTCCGTTCGGATATAAAAGCTCATACGGAGACATCGAGGCGTCACCTACTATGATTACCTTATAATCACTGTTGTAAGTATGCAGCACTTCAAATGTAGGCACTGCTTCCTGCCGTCTCCTGAGATTATCTTTCCAGACAGATTCATAGAGACAGTTATGAAAATAATAATGCTCTAAATGCTTGAACTCATACTTGGCTGCTGAGAACAGACGTGAGCAAAGCTCAATATGATCGTCCATTGAGCCTCCGATATCGAGAAACAAAAGCACTTTTACATTGTTTTTCTTAGCCGCTGCCATCTCAAGCTCAAGGAGTCCTGCGTTCCTGGAGGTTTTATCAATAGTTTTATCTAGGTCCAGCTCCTCTTTTGTCCCCTCTCGGGTTAAAATGCGAAGCCTTCTTAGCGCCATCTTCAAGTTTCTGGTTTCAAGCTCAACACCGTCGTCCAAATCCTTGAACTCTCTCTTATCCCAGACCTTTACAGCCCTTCTGTTTCTACTTTCTTCCTGTCCAATTCTGATCCCCTCAGGATTAAAACCATATGCACCGTATGGTGATCTCCCGCCTGTTCCAATCCATTTGTTGCCGCCCTCATGCCTTTTCTTCTGAGTCTTCATCAGCTCTTTTAGCCGCTCTAGCAGCTTATCTAGCCCGCCCATCGCCTTAATCATTGCCTTATCTTCTTCAGACAGCTCATTTACAAAACTCTTCCTGAGCCACTCCTCAGGGATTTTCATAAACTCTTCCAAATCGATCTTCTCTATCCCTTCAAAGTAATAGCCAAACAAAAGATCAAATCTATCCAGATGATGCTCGTGTTTTATTAGAGATGTGCGGCTAAGGTAATAAAAGTCATCGACGCTATACTCGACAACATCTTTATCTAGCGCTTCAAGGAATGTCAGGTGCTCCCTGATCGTTACCGGAATACCGTCATTTTTTAGTAGTAAGAAAAAGTCTAGAAACATCTCTCACCTGATTTTTTGTAATTGTAACTAGTTACCGTCTAAATCTGAGTCTGATACGAGTAAGCAAATCGTGGTCTTGCTCGTTCTTAATAAGGGCACCTGCATAAGGAGGTAGTTTTTCAGATAAATCCATATCTCCCAACTCAGATTCTGTTACCTTTCCGACCATAAGAAGCTTGATCCAGTCAATGAGCTCACTTGTAGAGGGCTTTTTCTTAAGCCCGTCTACTTCTCTGAGATCGTAAAAAATATTCATTGCGTTATTTATCAGCTTGCTTTCAAGTTTGGGGTAGTGAACCTTAACAATTGATTTAAGGGTATCGCGCTCCGGGAAACTTATGTAATGGAAGAAGCATCTTCTTAAAAAAGCATCGGGTAATTCTTTTTCGTTGTTGGAAGTAATGATAATTATTGGTCGGTGTTTGGCTTTAATTGTCTTCTGCAGTTCATAGCAGTAGAATTCCATTTTATCTAACTCTAGGAGCAAATCGTTCGGGAACTCGATGTCAGCTTTATCTATTTCATCTATTAGCAAGACAACCTGTTTTTTAGATTCAAACGCATCCCACAATTTACCCTTCTGTATATAATTGGCGATGTCATTTACTTTTTCATCTCCAAGTTGAGAGTCTCTGAGTCTGGATACAGCGTCGTATTCATAAAGCCCCTGCTGTGCGGTGGTAGAGGATTTTACATGCCAGGTGATTATGTCTTTCCCAAGAGCCTCAGCCACTTCAAAAGCCAGCATCGTTTTACCCGTGCCGGGCTCTCCTTTGATTATTAGTGGACGCTCCAGAGTTATTGAAGCATTGACGGCCAAGTTTAAATCTCTTGTAGAAATATAACTATCTGTACCTTGAAATTTCATATTGCAACCCTCTTAAACTGCTTGATTATTTAATTAGAATACCTGCTCAAGCCAATTTCCTTAAATCTTATCAGACGGGTTCTCGTCATCAGCGTGGTATGGGGGTATGGATACTACAAGAAGCCTGTTATTTTCAGAAGCTCTTAGGACTTTATGATGAATTCCCTTTTTGACTACAACCAAGTCATCTTTAGACGACTCGACTGTCCAGATATTTTGGGTTTCAGGATCGTAAAACTCAAACTTCATATTGCCATCTAAAACAAAAAAGATCTCATCAAAAGTTGCATGATAGTGAGCATCCATCTGCTCCAAATCAACAGCAATGGCCACCCCTGCATTCTCATACTCAGTAGAGTTTAAAATCTCACGCATTTCCCCGGCATAAGGGGAATCTAAAACGTTATGCTCTGAATATTCTTTAGTGATCACTATAATCCTCTTGTCTTAATTAATTTTTTGTAACTTTATTTCGCAGACACACGCTCTAAAATTTGGTATATCCTGTTAACCATATCTCTCGGGTCTTCAAGATAACCCGCCGCTATCAAAGTGTTATCCAAGATTTGCTGGGTTACGAGTTTAGCTGTATCGGCGTCCTTATCTTTGAGCGCTGAGAGATTTTTAATAAGCTCATGATTAGCATTAATTTCAAGATTAACAGAATTTTGCATATTAACATCCTGCTTCATAGCTTTCATCATACGGCGCATTGACGGGGTCATGACTTTATCTGCGTTTAGAGCAATCGCCGGGCTATCCACTAAACGTTTACTGACACTGACATCGTTGACAGCATCACCAAGCGTCTCCTTTATCCATTCGCATAGAGCTATCGAATCTTTTTGAGACAGTGATTTCTTCTTTTTACCTGAGGTGACTTCCTCAAGCTCAATATCAGAATTATCCGCAGAGACAAGATCTTTATCTGCATACTTTACAAGACTGGTCATGACAAATTCATCAACCGGCTCATAGAGATAAAGCACTTCAATCCCGTGCGCCTTAAATGCTTCCAAATGCGGCCCGTTATCTATTGTTTCTCTATTAGGCGCATATAAATAATAGATTTCTTTCTGCTCTTCTTTCATACGAGATACATAATCATCAAGTGTGGTAAGCTCACCTTTCTCGGTAGCCGAGGACTCAAAGCGAAGGAGCTTGGCTAGCTGTTCGCGGTTCTTAAAATCCGCAGCAACACCTTCTTTTATGAATATAGAGAAGTTCTTATAAAACTCTTTGTATTTATCAGCATCTTTTTTAGATTCATCTTCAAGCATTTTAATAAAACGCCCTGTTATTACCTGACCGATTTTACTGGTAAGTGCACTGTCCTGCATACTCTCACGGGAGATATTGAGCGGCAGATCGGCGCTGTCCACTACACCCTTAAGAAATCGCATCCAGTCTGGGAGCAAACCTTCGGGCTTAGAATCAATCAGAACCTTCTTGCAATATAAACTCACACCCGGGTCTACTTTCCCAAATCCCATTTGCTCAGGGTTGAGTTTAGGAGCAAAAATAAGAGCGTTTATTTCAATTGGTGCATCCGAGCTAAAATGCATTCTATAGTTTGGCTCATCAAAAGCGTTTGCCTGGAACTTGTAAAACTCAGTGTATTCTTCATCTGTAATTTCATTTTTATTACGCATCCATATAGGCTGGATGTTGTTAATTTGCTCGCCGTTAAGCTTGATCGGAAATTGAACGAAGCTTGAATAGTGAGTGAGCACATGTTTTACCCTTTCATTATTTGAGTACTCTTTATCTTCTTCTTTTAGATGAACTACAATTTTACTTCCGCGCCTCACGCCCTTAGCGCTTTCTATTTCATACGTACCTGAACCGTCGCTCTTCCAGAGAAGACTCTTTGCAGTCTTTGTCCAATTATGGGTATAGACTTCTACCGACTGAGCGACCATAAACACGCTGTAGAAACCAACTCCGAATTGCCCGATCAGGTTCTGGTTGACTTCCCCACCCTTCTTTACAGCATTAAGGAAAGCCTTAGATCCGGAGTGTGCAATTGTGCCCAAGTTTTGAGTGAGATCATCCCGGGTCATTCCAATTCCATGATCTTCAATCGTTATAGTGTTTTCTTTATCGTTTGTAGTAATGATAATTTCTAAAGGAAGCTCTTCGTCATAGACCTCTTTTTCGGTTAACTGTATGTACCTTAGTTTTTCAAGCGCATCTGAAGCATTAGATACAAGCTCTCTAACAAAGACCTCTTTGTCTGTGTATAGAGAATTAATTACAATATCGAGAACCTGCTTTACCTCGGCCTGAAATTCATGTTTTTTTGTAGTTTTCTCAGTCATTTATACTATTTACCTCCGTGTATTCTGTTGGAATATTATAGATAGGAATTTCTTGTTAATTCAGCTTTAAAATAGTCACTGATCTCAAATTTTCAAGACTTAACTGTTATTCAGTCGATAACTTTTCTAAATTAGACACTTTTCTTGCTTCAGCTTCTACAAATACTCTTTTCACTCGAGAGTAGTTCTTCTTTATCTCTTTATCCATTCTTTCTATTGCAAGTTCGATATCATCAGCCTTAGATTCATTCATAAATTCAAGGCTAATGTTAACAATTATAAAATCAGGGCCCATGTGAAGTGTAAGCACTTCATTTACATGCAATACATCGTTATATCCACAAGCAAGCTCTCTAATACCCTGCACGGTAGAATCGTTGGCGCTTTCGCCTATTAATAGCCCTTTTGTCTCATAGGCAAGCCATGTTGCCGTGCCAGCCAGAATAAGGCCAATAACAATCGAAGCGGCGCCGTCAAAATAAACTATCCCAGTAATCTGACCAAGGAATATGCCTAGAAATGCAACAACAAGGCCGATTAAAGCGGCGGAATCTTCAAAAAGTACAACGAAAATTGACGGGTCCTTTGCCCTTTGTACAGCAGTAATATAGCTCCACTTACCTTTGGACTTGGTAAATTCCTTAAGAGCGAAGTACCAGGCGAGGCCTTCAAAAATCATCGCAAATCCGATAACAATGTAGTTAATATATGGACTCGTAATAGGTCTTGGATGAAGAAGATGAATTATCCCTTCATAGATTGAAACCCCCGCCCCCAGTGCAAATATCAGTATTGCAACAATAAAGCTCCAGAAATAAATTTCCTTACCATAGCCAAAAGGAAAGTCCTTGTCAGGGGGTTTTTGAGCCCTTTTTAGTCCGTTTAAGAGAAGAACCTGGTTTCCGGTGTCAACCAGGGAGTGAATGCCCTCTGAGAGCATAGCAGAGCTTCCTGTAATTGATGCAGCTATGAACTTAGTTACAGCAATTAAAGCATTTCCAGCCAGCGCTGCGTAGATTACTTTTTTGGACCCTGTTGCCATATTACAAACCTTTTTAGGCACAACCTTACTACCTAAAGAATAATAACACTTTAGGTAGTAAGAAAACATTTTAATGGAATGGAGTTAAATTGAAATAGTTACTAACTTATCAACTTTACTTCGCCCGTTTTAAGGTCGTAGTTGGCGCCAACAACTTTTACTTTCCCTTTTTTAACGAGATCGGAAATTATAGGGTCTGAATTATTAAGCTTATCAACCCCAATCTGTACATTGGAAATGATCGAGTTATGAAGTAAGTTGCCCTTTTCACCCTTAGCTTTTACAACAGCAGGCTCAATGGTTTGAACAATGTTATTGATAGAACCTGGGAATTGAGTACCGTCCTGTAAAGCCTCTATAGCTCCTGCAACAGCACCGCACTCACTGTGTCCAAGCACCATTATTAAAGGAGCTCCAAGAGCTAACACGCCAAATTCAAGGCTTCCCTGAATACCGTAATTTGTAGGATTTACTATATTCCCGGCGACTCTGACTACGAATAGATCACCAATCCCCTGATCAAATAAAATCTCAGGAGCAACTCTGGAATCAGCACATGCAAGAATAGCAACAAAAGGGTTCTGACCCAAAGCAACCTCTTTACGACGCTTAGAAGTTCTTCCTGGACCTTTTTTCATAGAATCTACAAAGCGTTGATTCCCATCCATTAGAGCTTTTAGTGCTTCATCAGCATTTTGAGGTCTTGCAGTTTCATCAGCATGAGCTTGCGGTGTAGCGAGTATTCCACCCAAATTGAGGGAAGTTGCGGCAATAGCTCCAACTCCACTTATCTTAAGAAAATTCCTTCTCGAAAATGAATTGTCTGACATATTGAATCTCCTTGTTGTGAATCTCTTTAAATTAATAAAAGGGGCAATATTTTATCAAAAGTGATCCATGAATTTAACTATAAAAAGGTACTGTATTTAACGTTTGTCTTCAAGGGTGGACAAAAATCCAAGAAAGCACTTTATAAGATATCGGATTATCCGGACATTGACCGAACCCGCATTCAAGGAAAGTTGTTACGACGTTAGCTGCGGCTATTATGACTACTAAGAAGAAGACAACTTTTATGAACAGGCTCAAGTCTTTTGTCGATTTATTGTTCTCTTTTTCTTCGAATTGAGTTTCGAAAAACATCATTATCCCTATAATAAGTATAACAGTCGCAAATACAATCAAAGCCCAGGTATAGAGGTGTAGACCCATTACAGAGGAGCCGAAGCCGCTTGCGCCTGCGCCGGGGACTATATGAAGTAATATCTGACGTGTGGAGACACATGCGCCTAAAATAGCACTTATAAGGGAAACCGCATAATGTCGTGTATGTATGCCGTATCTTAAATTAAGCATCGCGCCGAAGGCAACTCCAAGCATCGCGAGCCGCTGCAAGAGACAAAGCGGACACGGAAATTCCCCCTCGACAAACTGGACATAGTATGCTCCCAGTAGAACCCCTGAAATCCCTAAAATACCTATAATATTTATTCTCGTAGCCAGCAAAGGAGTCATATATTTATCTCAACTTCATAGATTAATGTGTAAAGGATCACCAATATGGTGCCAAAACAATAACGCAGAGAGTATTAAGGTTATAACGAATAAATAGATTGATGCCTGCTTCCTACCATACCAAGCAAGAACCATCGTAATAACATATAACAGAAAAAGCGCCGCCATCATAATTTACAAATCTCCTCAAAAACTAAGTGCTACCTTTTATTTCTATCTATAATATCCTTTAAGAAGCCGGCTTTGTCACCAGATAAGCCAAGCAGCGGGAAGACTTCTTCAAATTGGGAGACTTCTCCATAACCGCCGATAAAACCATTTACCCTAGCAGCGGAAGTGGAATTTACAATGTCTCCCAGACTTGGATAGAAAGAGCGATACTACCTCATCAGCTCCTCATAGCCCTGAAGATGATATTTCTGATGATACATCTCAGCCATGTAAAACTTAGTAAAAGGAGTAAGCTCCGCTCCAACTTCTTCACCAAGTTGAGAAGTCAACATAGCCCTACTTTCTCTCGCTACACTTTCCTGATAATCGTTGTGAAAAAATAGTGCAGACGCATACTGTCTCTTCCACACCGTCCGGGTTGGTTTATGGCCATTCCAGAATACTTTGACAATCTCTTCATAGGAAATCTTTTTAGGATCATAGTCAATCTGAATGGTTTCTATATGGTCACCAATGTTATGGTAATTAGGATCGGGAGTTGTCCCGCCTGCATACCCTACCCTCGTTCTAACCACACCATCCATTGCTCCAAACCTGCAGTCAGGTCCCCAAAAACATCCCATGGCGCATGTTAGAGTTTCTATCTCCCGAGGTGCAGATATGTCTATAGGCGGCATTTTGATGCCGGTGTCTAGATTTGTGATAATTTGACTCATAGTTCTCACCTCGCAATTTAAGTTTAATATTCTTTCGAATACCAAACTATACTTACGATAGAATTATTCAGGCGGATTTAAAAATTTTATTTTGCGCTCAAGCAGTTTCCAGTTGCCGTCCTTATGAACCCAGACACTATACACTTCATAATCCCCGCTGTGGTCACTGCCGTCATAGGTTTTTGTCATGCTGATGTCTACTTGCGAGTTGGCTTTGTCTCCCTCAACATCCACTTTAATAGCCGTTATCTCTTGAGAAGTAATAACCTGTTTTGGTAGAGTTGTAAGAAAGGCTTTTTTCTTCATAGACTTATCACTGCTCATGCTAGAAATAACGAAGCTATCATCAAGAAGTGAGTCCATAAGCTCTTGGTCTTGATTTTCGAGCGCTTCAAAATATTGTTTCTCTAGATTAGCAACAACAGTTTCAGATGTATCAGATGATCCTGCTATACTAGGAATATGAGATGCAAGAACTAAAGTCACAAGTAATAATGTTAATAAAAAAGTTCTTTTCATTTTCTTCTCCTGAATTATTTGTCTATGGATGATTCTAATTAGGGAGATTTAAAAATCAATCCGGTTAATATTAAATAGACTGTCCAATGTCATAGAATATGTAGTATAATCTCCTTACTTTTTAGAGATTACGATCTTATGAAGAAATCAAAAACAATTACACTGTACGTATGTCAAAACTGCGGGAACTCTTCACCCAGATGGCTAGGGAAATGCCCTGAATGTGAGAGCTGGAATACCTATGTTGAAGAGCAGCAAGAAAAGACAAAGACTGCTTATAAAGCTAACAAAACCTCAAAGCCTATACCTATAACTGAAATCCAAAGCGGAAAAGAAGATAGAATCCCCACTCATAATAATGAATTAGACAGAGTGCTCGGAGGAGGCTTTGTCCCGGGCTCTGTGATACTTGTAGGCGGCGATCCGGGAATAGGGAAATCAACCCTTGCGCTCCAGATGCTAAACGATATTAGTGCGTCTTCAGAAATTGGCGACAGTCTTAATCTCCTCTACGTTACTGGGGAGGAATCGCCGGAGCAGGTAAAGTTGAGAGCACAGAGAATCGGAATTACCTCAGAGCGTGTTTTTGTACTTTCAGCAACCTCTGTCGAAAGCATTATAGAAAACATAAAAGCCCTTTCCCCGCAAATTGCGGTTATAGACTCAATCCAAACAATGTATACAGAGGATCTCGCTTCAGCACCGGGCAGTGTGGGGCAGATACGAGAATGCACTGCAAAATTAATGCAGCATGCTAAAGCCAATGGCCCCGCAATTTTTCTTGTCGGCCACGTAACAAAAGAAGGCGCGATTGCCGGCCCAAAGGTCTTAGAACACCTAGTGGACACAGTGCTTTATTTTGAAGGCGGAAAGGACCACCCATATAGAATACTAAGAGCGATAAAAAATAGATTCGGCTCTACTAATGAAATCGGCGTGTTTGAGATGATGGACGTTGGGCTCAAGGAAGTGAAGAACCCCTCAGAAATATTCCTGTCAGAACGCCCGGAGAATGCATCAGGCTCTGTAGTCACGCCGAGCATTGAAGGAACCCGGCCGATACTAGTTGAGATTCAAGCCCTTGTTTCACCTTGTAGTTTTGGAGTGCCCAGAAGAACAACAATAGGGCTTGATAATAACCGAGTGTCTTTATTACTCGCCGTTTTAGAGAAAAGAGCAGGTTTGCAAATATTGGGGCAGGATGTGTTTATGAATGTCGCCGGAGGGGTGAAGATTGAAGAGCCCGCAAT
>JBBDIN010000147.1:9946-12150 GCA_040880385.1 Thermodesulfobacteriota bacterium
TCTATTGCCCTTGTTTCAAGCTTCCTAAACAAGCCGCTTGACCCCGGAGTAGTTGTATTTGGTGAGATAGGTCTCGCTGGAGAGGTTAGAGGGGTTTCTCAAATTGATATGAGAATAAATGAAGCCCGGAAACTCGGCTTTACCAAGTGCGTAGTCCCCAAAATAAATCTTGACAGAGTCCAGTCGACAGATAATTCTATCTCTCTTGTTGGTGTAGATTCAATTGAAAAAGCGATTGAAGTGTTCTTCTAACTAATCTAGAGCACCCATGTGAACTTATGAAAAACGATACACAAAATGCCCCGATTGGAGTATTTGACTCCGGAATAGGCGGGCTCACAGTAGTCAAAGAGCTAATTAGGAATTTGCCGGGTGAGGATATTATTTATCTGGGCGACACGGCAAGAGTCCCCTACGGAACTAAGTCGAGAAGAACGGTAATTGCATATTCCCATAGCAACTCAGAATTTCTCATATCAAAGGGAGTTAAACTTTTGGTTGTGGCCTGCAACACGGCATCTTCAGTCTCAATTCCTAGCTTAAGATCAGAATTTGATATTCCTGTGATTGGCGTGATAGAGCCGGGAGCTAAAAAAGCTGTCAGTGTCACCAAGACAGGAAAGATCGGCATTATAGGAACTCCCTCTACAATAAATAGCGGCGCTTACAAAAGTGCCATAGAAAGTCTAAACCCCAATATTGAAGTTGTATCAAAAGCTTGTCCGCTGTTCGTTCCATTGGCCGATGAAGGATGGATCGAGGGCCAGATTACTGAGAGCATAGCCGAGAAATATCTAAGTCCATTTAAGGAAACAGGAATTGATGTACTCGTTTTGGGTTGCACGCACTATCCCCTGCTTAAAAATACAATACAGAAAATTATGGGGAATCAAATTACTCTTGTGGATTCGGCTGAAGAAACAGCAGCACTAATAAAAGATATATTGATCGAGAAGAATCTCCTGAATGATAAAAGCAATCAGTCAGACACAGAGTTTTATTTAACTGATGTATCCGATACTTTTTTATCTGTAGCCGGAAGATTTTTGGGAGAGAAGATCAATAAAATAGAGATGGTTGATATAGTAGGGACGACAAGTCTGCCGTCCCCATAAGTTAATTGTTAGTGTTATTATTCTGAAAGTAACGCTTTAACTTTTTCCGTAAACGGCGGCAGGATATCAAATAGATCGCCTACAATACCGTAATCACATTTTTGGAAAATTGGAGCCTCAGGGTCTTTGTTGATAGCAACAATTACCTTAGAAGAACCCATCCCTGCAAAATGCTGAACAGAACCTGAAATTGCAATCGCTATATACAGGTTTGGCGATACGGCCTTACCTGTCTGCCCTACCTGCATGTCATATGGGCAGTAACCGGCATCCACAGCAGCACGTGTAGCACCCGCTGCAGCTCCGAGTATATCGGCAAGCTCATATATGTATTTGAAGTTTTCTTCACTTGCCAAACCACGACCGCCTGAAACTACTCTCTCAGCCTCTGTCAGCTCCGGCCTGTCTGATTCTTTAGTTTGCAGCTCAAGAACCTTAACGTGAATGTCTGCTGGATTTAACTCCACTGAACCGCTTATTACCTCTGGTGTGGTGGGAGATTCCTCAGCTTTAAATGAGTTTGGTCTTACAGTGGCCATCATCGTTGCGCCGTCGTGGAATACCTGTGTCTGAATTGCCTTACTAGAATGAGAATAACGCTCAATTTGGAGCTTGTTATCTCCTGATAGGTCAATCTTAATAGCATCCATTGCAACACCAGAACCCACGCGCGCAGCGGCTCTTGGAAAATAATCCTGACCAAACACTGTGTTACCTGCAATTACGACTGCAGGCTCATTTTGCTTTATTAATTCGCCCAAGGCATTCACATAACCTTCGGTATTAAAGTCTTTTAATAGATCGCTATCTACTACATATACTTTTTCAGCGCCGTATTTTCCTAATTCAGCCTCTAACCCTAAAACTCCGGAGCCAAGAAGAACCGCGCATAACTGCCCGCCTAGTTTTCCTACTAATTTCTTTTTAGCCTCAGTTAAAGCTTCAAATGTCACTTTTCTTATTGTTCCGTCTATTTTTAGATCTGCCACTACCCAAACATCATTACTCATTTCTTTTCTCCTTCAATATCTTTTTCAATTCTAGCATGTTCTATTTGGAGCTATATAACTTTTGCGTCTTCTCTTAGGA
>JBBDIN010000148.1:0-12082 GCA_040880385.1 Thermodesulfobacteriota bacterium
TGTTAATAGCATCAGAAATATATAGGAAATGTTCGAAAAATTTACTGGCTATATCCTCATAACTTGGGTTATCTTTGGCTAATTCAAGGGCTATCGTGAGCATATTAAGACAATAGAAACCCATCCAGCTTGTACCGTCTGCTTGCTCCATAAATCCATCAAAAGGAATAGGGGCGCTTCTATCGAATATGCCGATGTTGTCTAATCCTAGGAAACCGCCTTGGAATATGTTTTTCCCCATTTTGTCTTTGCGGTTTACCCACCAAGTAAAATTAAGTAACAACTTTTGAAATACGTTCTCAAGAAAAAGCTTATCATTAACACCGCA
This sequence comes from Thermodesulfobacteriota bacterium, assembly GCA_040880385.1. Taxonomy (GTDB): domain Bacteria; phylum Desulfobacterota_D; class UBA1144; order Nemesobacterales; family UBA2774; genus CR02bin9. The sequence continues at coordinate 329 of JBBDIN010000148.1, forward strand.
CATCTTTTTCTCTATATTATAGACTCGCCATGCAGCCCATGCGTGAACGGGAGGATTCACATCCCCGAAGGCCCATTCATATGCGGGTATCTGACCATTCGGATGCATATACCACTCCCGGGTGAGACGAAGCAGCTGACGCTTCGCAAAATCAGGATCAATCATTGCTAGAGGAATTGTATGAAAGGCAGTATCCCATGCTGCAAACCAAGGATATTCCCATTTGTCGGGCATAGAAAGTATATCGTCGTTATATATATGTTCCCATTCATGATTCCTACCGTGCTTACGTTGAGCTGGAGGTGGAGGGCCTGCTGGGTCTCCATCGAGCCAGTCTTTAACCACATAGTAATAGTATTGTTTGGTCCAAAGCATACCGGCAAAAGCTTGTCTTTGAACATTCTGCATGTCTTCCGTTAAGGGGAAGGGACAGATTTTGCTATAAAAATTATCAGCCTCTCTTATTCTCTCCCGAAATACATCTTCAAATTCATCACTAAATAGATTGGTTAAATTGACATTGTCAGTGAGCCTTAATCGTACTTTCCGAGTCTCTCCGGGAGCAATTTTAAGAAGGTAGTTAGCCGAAAACTTTGTACCTGTTTTTTTAGGGTTAACAGCATCCTTTATCCCGTGCACTATATAATCATTGATACTATCTTTTACATATGGAGATGAATTATCTACATTAAACACTCTTTTATTGTTTGTCTCGTTTTCAGTAAATAACATCTCATCCGGATCCTCGCAATATAACCACCTATTGCCCAGCGTTGGATGCCAAGTCTCCACTACCCGTTTATCACCCTTTACTTTTAACTCTTTAATATAAGGCTTAGGCTTATCTAAAAACCATGTCCAATCGTTCCTGAACCAAAGCGTTGGAAGCAGGTATAATTTTGCCTCTTCCGAACCTCTATTAACTACCGTAATCCGAATCAAAATATCTTCCGGTGTGTTCTTTGCATATTCGATAAACACATCGAAATAATCGTTATTGTCAAAAACACCAGTATCAATTAGTTCAAGCTCTAAATCCATACGTCCTCTTTGCCCATTTTCCCTTACTAACTCTGAGTATGGAAATGATGATTGCGGATACTTGTATAGATATTTCATGTATGAGTGGGTAGGTGTGTTATCAAGATAGTAATAATATTCCTTAACATCTTCCCCGTGATTCCCCTCATTTCCGGTTAACCCAAATAGCCTTTCTTTAAGAATGGGGTCTTTACCATTCCATAGAGCTAGTGCGAAGCAAAGCCTTTGGTGGTTATCAGAAATACCCCCGATGCCATCCTCTCCCCACCTATAAGCCCTTGAACGAGCATGATCATGACTAAAATATTCCCAAGCATTACCATATGGACTATAATCTTCTCTGACCGTCCCCCATTGCCTTTCACTTAAATAGGGTCCCCATCGTCTCCAATATGATTCTCTATTCTTATCTTCTTTAAGCTTTTGTTCTTCTTCGGTATTAATTTTTTTTCTCACAGTGCTTCAATAAATTTTTAATGAGCAGTTTGTCATTAACAATAATGTCTGAACAAATATCCAATTCATGTAAACAATAGTCAGTAATAGGCATCGGTGTACTAACTATTAGTTCAGGTAACTACTACAGAGTCCTCACTTCCGTATTCGTTTTCAACATATTGATCCGCATTCCAATCGTTCTCCCACCGGTGATCGTCTATTAAATACTTGTATCTGTACTCCTTGTCAGATTGCAAATCCAAGGTTACTTTGAACTCATTATTCTTAAGCCTCTCCATTGGTGTAGATTCTCTACTCCAGTCATTAAACTCACCCACTAAAAAAATAGACTTAGCCCCTTTGGCCGCTTCTTTTGTTATCATGAAAGTAACCTTACAAACGGAACCGGACTTTACATACCTTTTCTTGATACCAACACTTTTTTTGTCTGACATATTCTTAACTCCTTACAGGTTTTTTTGTAATTTTATTAGTATGCTTTCTAAAACCTCTGCTGTTGATTCGAAAAAAAGCACAATTAATAGTTTCATAAAGCTTACAAATTTTTACTTTCCTCTTTGTAGATAGTAAAATACAGTCATTGGTTACAATGAATTTTTTGTTTGTTATCTGATAGTAATTGCCCTTCATATTGCAATATTTTAAAGTCGGGACAATTTACTTGTTATATTTGTATTACATTCAGGGAATCTGCTATTAGGCATATTTGAGGTTTTTTTATATTTTATTAATCTAAATCTATATAATGAATAAAAACATTGAAGAGATTTCGGAAGAAGAACTTATAACCCGGCTCTGTAATGGAGAAGAAAGTTCTTATATATTCTTAATGCGAAAATACGGGAGCCGGTTGAATGCTATTGCCAAGAGATATACTAAAAGTGATGAAGACGCTAAAGATTGTGTTCAGCAAACATATATAAAAGTTTTTAGTAACATTGATAAATTTGAGAAACGATCCAGTTTATGGACCTGGATGAGAACAATCATTATTAATATTTCTATACAAACCATACAGTTAAAGCATAGAAGTCAAGAAATTCCAATCTCAGACTTACTACCAGATATTGATTCTGAAGGTTTAAGACACGAACCTAATTGGAATTTTAATGAACCGGTAGACTCTATAATATTAAGAAAAGAAAACATAGAAATCATAAGAAAAGCAATTGATACACTACCACAGGATTATAGATTAGTTTTATTGCTCCGGGATATCGAAGGTTATAGCACAGAAGAAGTTGCAGACATCTTTGAAATATCTATTGGCGCATCTAAAACCAGGCTACATAGAGCTAGATCCGCACTTAAAAAACTACTAGAGCCCTTAATGAGGTCTTGAGGAGGTAACGGTATAAAATGCGAAGATCCATTCGTTCACTATTATTTAAAATGCCATACATGCTCACTTGTCGTGAATTCGAAGAGTTTATAGACGACTATCTTGATGACAACCTGCCCGCTAGTGTGAGCAGAAAGGTCCGTTTACATCTAATTGCGTGCAGGGATTGCAGATCCTATATATCCGCATACAAGAGATCAATAGAAATGGGTAAAGCAGTATGTGACAAATTAGACTCCGAAATCCCAGAGGATGTCCCCGAAGAACTGATAACATTTGTTTTAGAAAATGTTAAGAATAAAGACTTCAAAGAAGATTAGTGTATTTTCACATTAATTTGCAATTCGTTTCACACCTTTGAATATTCTCATCTATACATACGCAATTTTTTTTCTTTCCTTGTAACCTTTCTATTTATAACCCTATCTATACTGGTAACTACAACACAGGAGGTAGAAGAAAATGGTAAACATTTCAAGACAGTTAGTTTTATTCATAGTGGGGTTAGCTCTTCTTCTTCCACTTTCAGTTTCCGCTTTAGCACAGTCTAATAGTAGTTATGGTTCGGGTCAGTATAACTTCTATATTGACTGGATGAGCCCTAAGGTTGAGCCAATGGAATCGAAGACCTTGTTTGTTTCCGAATATGCGAAACGGGATTTACAGCCGCGCGAGGAAAAAATACAAGCAACGGCACCAGCATCAGTCACACAGTCCCCCACGGGTTATTATAACTTCTATTCCGATTGGATGAGTCCAAAGGTAGAGCCAATGGAGACTAGAACTCTTCCATTTCTATCACAAGGGACAGCTGATAAAGAAAGCCACGCCGCCAATTAAGAATGATAAATAGACAAACCTATTCCTCTAAAAGAGAAGTCCACTAATACTATTTTTAGTGGGCTTCTCCATTTCTTCGTAAAGTTCTCTAGTGAGGAAATTATGACTCAAAGATTCCTAAATAGTTATGTGCAAACACCTAATAAAATGACAGGAAAACAAAATAATTACTCAGCACCTGAAACATTCGAAATATTATCGATAAATTCTAAATGTGACAATGATATTATGAAAGCTCAAGAGAATGATAATATTTCAGATTTAACTGACGAGGAGCTTGTAGAATTTTACCTACATGAAAATAACGAAGATTTCTTTGAAGAAATCTTCAATCGATATTCCAATAGAGTTTATGCCACCGCATTTAGGATTACTGGTGATCATCATAAATCGGAAGAGGTATTTCAGGAGGTATTTCTTATACTATCGAGTAAAGTTAATACTTTCAGAGGTGATTCTAAATTTTCAACCTGGCTTTATCGTATAGCTTTGAACGTCAGCTACGGACATTTTCGCAAAGAAAAGAAACACGATAACGATATAAGCCTTGAAAATTACGCTCCGTATTACATTAACGGATCATTAGGCAGCAAGGGTAAATACAAGGAATGGAGCAGCAGTCCTGATTTAGTTCTTTATCAGAAAGAGGCCATGGATCAAATTGAGAAAGCGATACAGGAACTGCCCGAAGAATATAGAATAGTATTTCATTTAAAAGACATAGAGCAGCTTTCTAATGGACAGATCTCTGAAATCCTGGGTATTTCCATCAGTGCTACGAAGTCAAGATTACACAGGGCAAGGCTACTCGTTCGAGATAAGATATCTGACTATTTTTATGAACGGAATAAATAATACAAATATTATATATTATGCACAAGAATAACAAAATCTAAAAGTATTATGATATTCCTGAAGAATTGATAACACTTGTTTAGAAAATGTTTAAAATAAGGAGTTAATTGTGAACATAAGCGTTGTCGGAACTGGATATGTTGGATTAGTTACCGGGGCTTGTCTCGCGGGAAGCGGGAATAACGTAATTTGTGTAGATATAGATAAAGTGAAGATAAATAGACTCAAAGAAGGGAAGGTTACTTTCTATGAGCCCGGACTTGAAGATATTGTCAGAAAAAATATTAAAGAAGAGCGTCTTCATTTTACTACCGATCTCGATTACGCCGTAAAAAGCTCGACAGTAGTGCTAATTGCCGTGGGAACCCCTCCAAATGGAGATGGATCGGCTGATACAAGCGCTGTAATAAATGCCGCACAATCAATAGGCAAAAGTCTTGATGATTATAAGGTTATAGTTACAAAGAGTACCATTCCTGTCGGGACTACAGAGATGATCCGCGATGAGATAAATAAAGTTACGGATATTAAATTTGATGTGGCTTCAAACCCCGAATTCTTAAAAGAAGGCGCGGCAGTAGAGGATTTCATGAAGCCTGATAGGATCTTAATTGGGGCAGATAACGAATCCACTGCTCAGATATTAAAGGAGCTGTATGCCCCCTTTATGAGATCAATGGATAGGGCTGTTGTCGTATCGATTAGATCCTCAGAATTGGCTAAATATGCTGCCAATGCAATGCTTGCAACAAGAATTTCTTTTATGAATGATATTGCGAATTTATGTGAGCTGGTGGGCGCCAACATATCAGAGGTTAGACTTGCTATAGGCTCAGATGATAGAATAGGCTGTCATTTTCTTTTTCCGGGTATTGGATACGGCGGCTCCTGTTTCCCTAAGGATGTCAAAGCTCTGATTAATACTGCAAGCAATTTTGGTTATGAACTGCAAGTGTGCAGGGCAACTGATGAAGTAAATACAAAACAGAAGGAACTCTTTTGGCAGAAAATCGAAAATTACTTTGAAGGAGGCCTTCAGGGAAAGAAATTCTCTATTTGGGGAGTTTCTTTTAAACCCAAGACTGATGATATTAGGGAAGCGCCGTCACTTTATATTATAGAGAAACTTATTTCTAATAGAGCATTCGTAACAGTGCATGACCCTGTTGCTCTGGATAATGCCAAAGCGCGTTATGGAAACACCCTGCATTACGCGGATTCTAATTATGAAGCGTGTGAGGGAGCCGATGCGTTAATAATTAATACAGAGTGGAATGAATATAGACAGCCGGATTTTGGTAAAATAAAAGAATTAATGAATGGGAAAGTGATATTTGATGGGCGGAATTTATATAAACCCGAGATATTGAAAGATCTTGGGCTTAAGTATTTTGGAGTTGGTATTGGCAATTAAAACACTCACGTGTTTTTTCTAATAACTATCTTCTGTACTGTACCCACTTTTATCAAGCTCGATTTTAGATGGATTTATGAATATTAAAACTAGATAAAAAAGGGGGCTTTGGATTGGATTTGAAGTATTTCATATGGTTCTTAATGGGAAGCAGTATATTCTCTGTAACCTTTCTATCTAAACCCTATCTATATTAACAAATACAAAACATGGAGTAGAAGAAAATGGTAAATATTTCAAGGAATTTTGTTTTGTTCATGGTGGGATTAGCTCTTCTTCTCCCATTATCCAATTTCGCTTTAGCAGAGCCTGAAAGGAATTACGGTACGGGGCAGTATAACTTCTTTTCTGATTGGATGAGTCCAAAGGTAGAGCCAATAGAATCAAAGGTACTGTTTGTTTCAGAATATTCAAAACGGGATTTTCAGCCGCGTGAGGAACTAACCCAAGCTACGGCATCAGCTCCCCCAGTTACGCGAAACGGTAAGGGCCAGTATAACTTCTATATTGACTGGATGAGTCCAAGGATAGAGCCAATGGATTCGAAGGCAGTTGTTCTTGAATATAAAGCAAAGTCTATAGAACTGGAAGATATTCTCCCTTCTATATCTACTATATCAAGTAATGACAAAAAAATTGTCGGTGTCGTTCTTCCACCTTTTGCGTACTTCAGCAAAACGTTTTAGGAGTGAGGTATGCTTAAGACCTAAGATAGCTTCACTTAACATTAGTAATAATATACCCGTTCATTTATTCTATCTTAGAGATATAGAGGGTATTAGAAATACAATTTTTAATCGAGGAAAGGTTAGAGATCAGCAGCACTTAAAAAAACAATTTAAGCATTTAATGAATCTTAAAGGATGAGAGGTTATCAAATGAGCAAATCTATTCGTTCGCTATTATTTAAAATACCATACATGCTTAATTGTCGGGAATTTGAAGAGTTTATAGATGACTACATTGATAGCAATCTGTCCGCTAGTGTGAGCAGAAAGTTCTACTTACACCTTCTTGCGTGCGGGGATTGCAGATCATATATATCCGCATATAAGAGATCAATAGAAATGGGTAAAGCATTATGTGATAAATTAGACTCCGAAATCCCAGAAGATGTTCCTGACGAGCTAATATCGATAGTCCTAAAAAATATGAAAAAAAAGTGAAGATTGCTTTCATACGCAGTAATTAATTTTAATAAACAGATTTAAGAGACCGAAAACTTCGATAATATCCTTGAATGTCAAAATAAGCTTCTAACCTACGATTCTATAACACTATCATGGTTACCCGAAGGGGTTTTTATTAATAGTTGAAGAAATTATCATAAGATCACAAGTAATTCGTAAAATCTGTATTATCAACCGGTAATTACAATTAAAGAGAAGTTCTTTGAACCTACCTTAATTTCATTACATCTAATACAGTACAAAACTCAAATTTACAGGAGGGCTGTTATGAAAAAGTTTTTTTATTTTACAGTGTTAGTAATAGCTTTAAGTATCCCTTATTTTGCATTTGCTCAAAATGGTGAAAAAGAACACGAAGTGAAGGGAGAGCTGAGTAAGCCTGAAATAATGGCTAGCAATTTGTGGAGCGAAATTCAGGATGCAAAGTATCAGGAGAATTGGAAGATTTGGCCTGGAAAGGGAAAAATGTATAAAGGTACTCACCCTCATGGAGCTTTTCTCTCAACTTATGTGAATGATACTGCCTATAAAGCAGTTCAAAAAAAAGAAAAAGAGTTACCTTATGGTTCAATCATAATTAAGGAAAACTACATGCCCAATAAAAAACTGGGTGCTATAACAGTCATGCAACGGATAGAGGGTTTTAATCCAGATGCTGGTGATTGGTTTTGGGTTAAATTTGCTCCTAATGGTAAACCAATGACCATGGATATGAATGGCATGGCAATGACATTAGCTGGTAAAGTTCCAGGCTGCATCGGTTGTCATCAAGCATCAACAAGTGGTACTAAGTTCATTATGACCCAGTAATTTAAATTCTTTTTTATTTATTTGGGTTTATTTAATTCCTAAATTTTCAGAGCGATGGCGAATCTCACCCTAAGGGTGAAACTATATTCGGGAGTTTGAATTAAATAATTCGACTGCTATCAAATTAACCAGAGACGGTGATCTATCCTGTAATTCTCAGACTTTATGTTCTTAAGGGATATACTGACGAGTATTTTTGTAAAAATACTTGTTCTAAGTCTAATTCCTTACCATTACATCTTTAGGACCTCTAGAAGCAGAGAAAGTAGGACAAAACGCAATCGGTGTCAGATTAGGAATATCTCATTTTAACGAAAAAGAGTTTTTCTCGTATGAGCTCTTTGGTTTTTACGACTTATATGGTATTGGAAATTTGGAAAGAGCAATCTAAACTCTTCCTTGCCTTGTGCTTATCATCATCTCCAAACCTCTAAATAGATTCATTTGAATATACGCAAATTTTTTTACTTATTTGTAACCTTTTAATTTGCAACCCTATCTATATCAATAAATACAACACAGGAGGTAGAAGAAAATGGTAAACATTTCTAGGAATTTTGTTTTGATCATAGTGGGGTTAGCTCTTCTTCTCCCACTTTCAGTTTCCGCTTTAGCACAGTCTAATAGGAGTTACGGTTCGGGTCAGTATAATTTCTATATTGACTGGATGAGCCCTAAGGTTGAGCCAATGGAATCGAAGACCTTGTTTGTTTCAGAATATGCGAAACGAGATTTCCAGCCGCGTGAGGTAAAAACTCAAGCAACGGCACCTGTGATAGTTACACAATACCCTGGGGGTTATTATAACTTTTATTCCGACTGGATGAGCCCTAAGGTTGAGCCAATGGAGACAAGAAAACTCTTCCCTTTCTAACACAAGGGACATCTGCTGAAGGAAACCATGTCGTATCCAAATAAGAATGACAAATAGATAATCCTATTCCCCTAAAAGAGAAGTCCGCTAATACTATTTTTAGTGGGCTTCTCTAATTTTTCGAAAAATTCTCTGGTGAGGAAATTATGACTCAAATATTCCTAAACAAATACGTGCAAACATCGAATAAAATGACTGGAAAACAAAATAATTGCTCAAAATCTAAAATATTCGAAATATTATCGATACATTCTAAAGATGACAAAGGTATTATGAAAGCTATGGAGAATAAGAATATTTCAGATTTAACTGACGAGAAACTAGTAGAATTTTACTTATATGAAAATATTGAAGATTTCTTTGAAGAAATCTTCAATTGATACTCCAATAGAATTTATGCCCTTGCATTTAGGATCACTCGTGATCACCATAAATCGGAAGAGGTTTTTCAGGAGGTATTTCTTATACTATCGAGTAAAGTTAAGACTTTCAGGGGTGATTCCAAATTTTCAACCTGGCTTTTTCGTGTAGCTGCAAATGCCAGCTATGGACATCTTCGTAGGGAAAAGAAACACGATAACAATATAAGCCTTGAAAATTACGCCCCGTATTATATTAACGGATCATCTGGTGATAAGGCTAAATCCAAGGAATGGAGTAGTAATCCTTATTCAGTGGTTTCTAAGAAACAAAGCATGGATCTAATTGAAAAGGCAATAAAGGAACTGCCCGAAGAATATAGAATTGTATTTCATTTAAAATACATTGAGCAGCTTTCTAATGGACAGATCTCTGAAATCCTGGGTATTACCATTAGTGCTACCAAGTCAAGATTGCACAGGGCAAGACTCTTCGTTCGAGATAAAATTTCCGACTACTTTTATGAACGTAATCATTAATGAGATTTTTTGTAGATGTGTAGTTGAAACCCAACTTTACCACATAAATAATGAGTTAGATCATAATAAATACGGAGAAGTTGAAAATCATCAAATTGCTGTTCAGGGTGTAATGCATTAACTAAGATTTAAAGAGTTTAGCTAGCCCTCAAAGCAAGCCTAAAAATAGATTTGTTAGACCTAAGTAAATAAATAGGCTCAAAATATACTTAGGTTCAAGTTTGAATCATATATCAATATAAATATTAGGAGGTATCATGGCTGCAAAGTTTAAAAGACTTGAAGAAGCTTTAAAACACACCACAATTTCTTCGGATACGGTAGAACACTTGAAATATCCAAAAGCAAGCTTAAAGGTCTCTATCCCGGTGCGTATGGATAACGGAGATATGAAAAATTTCCGAGGTTATAGAGTAATTTACAATAATACCAGAGGACCCGCAAAAGGGGGGATCAGGTACCACCCTTATGTTTCAATAGACGAAGTTGAATTACCTGCTTATTTGATGACATTTAAGTGCGCTGTTTTAAACCTGCCATTTGGTGGAGGGAAAGGTGGCATAACAGTAGACCCGAAAACCATTTCTAAGTTTGAACTGGAAAGGCTAAGCCGTGGGTATATAAATGCAATGGCTGATTTTATTGGCCCGGATATCGATATACCAGCACCGGATGTTTACACAAATCAAATGATCATGGGCTGGATGATGGATCAATACAGCATAATCCATAGAAAAATTACTCCAACAGTTATTACCGGAAAACCTTTGAGTATGGGTGGGAGTCTTGGACGAGATACGGCTACGGCGATGGGTGCGTTCTTTGTCATCCAAACCTTAATGGAAAAAAAGAAGAGCAAAAAGAATTCATTAACAGTTGCAATCCAAGGATTTGGAAATGCCGGCTCAATTTTAGCGGAATTATTGTTTAATGTTGGTTACAAAATTGTCGCCGTTAGTGATTCCAAAGGCGCTATATATTCAAAGGATGGGCTAGATATTCCAAGCGTTAAGCAATATAAAGATACAACTCGTGATCTTAAATCTGTTTACTGTGAAGGCACGGTTTGTAATATCCTTGAGCATGAAACGCTAAATAACGAAGAATTATTGACGTTAAATGTGGACATACTCATTCCGGCTGCTTTAGAAAATCAGATCACTGAAGTCAATGCCAGTGCTATAAAGGCAAAACATATTTTTGAAGTGGCAAATGGACCAATAGCTTCCGGTGCTGATGAAATCCTCGAGGATAACGGGATACAGGTCATTCCAGATATATTAGCTAATGCCGGAGGTGTAACTGTGAGTTATTTCGAGTGGACACAAAACCGTACAGGACACTACTGGACATTAGAGGAAGTAAACAGCCGTTTGAAACAAAAGATGGTGGAAGAAACTAAGAGTGTCTTGAAAATTTCAGAAGAAAAATCAATTTCTATGAGAACTGCTGCTTATGTTCATGCATTAAATCGGCTTGAAGAGGCTGTTAATGCCGGAGGAACGAAAAATTACTACACAGATAATGTTTAGAAATAATGCTGATAACAAACTTTAGGGATTTAGTTTTCTGGAATATATTCAACAAAGATGAAAGCAATTCATCGGCAAACTTCATTGCCATTAATTTTACTGGTCTCTCCCATTAGAATTATAGTTGCCACCTACGCAAAAAACTTAATCCTTTCTCGTTCTTCAATTCTATAGTCCTAGATATTGACCTTCTGTACTAAATTAACTGTAACCATTTTGGAATAGTGGAATCTGTATAAGTAGAGCATGAGGGATGATTTCAGACAGTGGGGTGAGTGCAATGAAAATTATTAATGGATTTTATGTCGTTCTCTTTGTTATGGTTTTTTCTTTCCAATCCTTTGCTCAAAAACCACCGGAAGTACCTCTAAGAGATATATTCTTTAACGATGGCGATTTTAGCCTACGAGAAGACGCAAAGCCTGTACTTGGGGAGAATGCCGAGATCCTTATTATGAATCCTGAAATTAATGTTGTAGTAGTGGGCTACTGCAACAG
>JBBDIN010000149.1:0-11690 GCA_040880385.1 Thermodesulfobacteriota bacterium
TATTCTCTCCATTACCTCATCACAAGCGTCGATGCATGCTGTGCACCCAATGCACTCTAATTGCAGACCCTCCCTTATATCTATTCCGGTTGGGCAAACTGCAACGCATTTGTAGCAGTCTATGCAGTCACCATCTTTTTGTCCCTCAGGCACAATTCCCTTTCGTGGTTCGCCCCTAACAGGATCATAGGAAACTGTTAGAGAATCGTCATCCAAAAGCACCGACTGAAACCTTCCGTAGGGGCACACAATTATACAAAATTGTTCTCTGAACCATCCAAAATCAAATAGTATTACAGCTGTTATGAACCCCATAACGAGAAAAATTGTCCAGTTCTGCTCAGGGTTGTGCTGGGTCATCTGAACAAGATTGTCTGCACCCACAAAGTAGGCTAGAAAGCTATGCGTAATTATAAGGCTAGCTATAAGAAACAACGACCATAGCAGGCTTAATTTAAAGAATTTTTTTACATCCCAAGGTGCTTTTGCCAGATTGCGCTGTTGTATATGACTACCTATAATCCAGTACTCAAGCCTTCTGAATACTCCATCAATAAATACAGTCTGAGGGCACCCCCATCCGCACCATATCCTGCCCCACACAGCGGTAATAAATGCAAGCCCGATAGTGAGAAAAGCCAGTATGAAAAAGATAAGCGGAGCATCGTGAGCCCAAAATGTAAGACCGAATATAGAAAATTGTCTGCCGCCAATATTTAACAACAGTGCCTGATGTCCGCCAATTTTAATCCAAGGCAGAGTCAGAAAAAAGATTATAAGAAATATCTCTACTATAGTTCTGTTGCGTCTCCAAAAACCACTAACAGAAGCTGGGAAAATAAAGACTCTTCGTCCTTTTTCATCCATTGATGCTGGACGATCATCCGGGAGATTCCTTTGATCCAGTACTCTCACTTACGCTCGACCTTTTCTCCTTGTGGAGGTTTTGCCCCGGGTGGTTCAGTCTCATAGAGGCTGTATATATATACTGCTACAGCTTCAAGCATTTCTTCGGGAATCACTCCTTTCCAGGCGGGCATTCCTTTGTCTGACACACCATTGTTCGCAACCTCAAGTATTGCGGGCACCGAGCCGTCCCCATGTATCCAGTACTCATCTGTCAAATTAGGTCCTATAAGCCCTTGAGCTTTATCGCCGTGGCATGCAAGGCATTTTAATGTGTATTCTGTCTTGCCTTTTTCAAGCACCTCCTGGTTACCAAGAAGTGCAATATAATATTCTTCCGACTTAACCGGAATCGTCTCCTGCGCTATTTGTTGCTCCGATTGAATAACGCTCATCTTTTGCGCAAGTTCCTCATCTGAAGTTAGTCCCCCAAAAAATGTGTAATAAGTGTAATAAGCGACGGCAAATACAATTGTTAGATAAAAGGTTATTAACCACCAGCCGGGAAGGGGGTTATTTAGTTCCTGTATCCCGTCATAATCATGTCCCTTTATCAGTAGGTCCTTTTCATTTTCACTCATTTCTCATCCTCCTTCTCCTTTATCTGATATTGCTCTTCTTCAAGTGGTAACTGCTCCATCTCTTCATATAGCTTCTTATTACTCTTACTCATAACCCTAAACACCACTATAAAAAAGGCTATCAAAAAAAGGATCAGAGCAAGATTAGTAAGCTCAATATTATCGAAATATGAAAGGGCTAATTGTTTGATTGTGTCACCCCCTCACTCGGAGTGTTTTTGCCAAGTCTCTGTAGATAGGCTATCAGCGCTATTAGCTCTGTATCCTTTATTGATTCAAGAGATTTGTCTTGGCTGAGCAATTCTTCGTAAATTCTGGCCGCCTCTTTTTCAGCTATTATGTCCGCATTGGCAACCTGATTGTCATCATAAGGAACCCCTAACATCTTCATCACGCTGAATTTCTTTCTAAGGATATGGTAATCAATCTTTTTAGCCGCTAGCCAAGGGTAAGAAGGCATAATCGAATTAGGTGTGATCTCCCTTGGATTTATCATGTGGCGCACATGCCACATATCCGGATACTTGCCTCCCACTCTTGCAAGATCGGGCCCTGTTCTTTTAGAGCCCCACTGAAACGGTCGGTCGTACATAGATTCTGCAATTGTTGAGCTTGGTCCGTAGCGGAGAACATCAAACGGGAGCTTCCTTATCATCTGCGAATGACAAACATAACATCCCTCTTTTATATATACATCTCGGCCTGCCAGCTCAAGCGGGGTATATGGCTCTGTTTTCTCATTTGAAGGCAGGTATTTATAAATAGAGAGAGTTGGCAGTATCTCAATCACCGAACCAACCATTACAGAGATAAAGAGAATCACTGTGAAAACAAGACTGAACGCCTCAAGTTTTCGGTGACCGGACCCTATAGCTGTAACATCTGATTTAAGAGGCGGTACTTCCACATACGAAACTGTTTCCTTTTTAGGGGCGTGTTTTATTGTTACCAAAACGTTATAAATTAGAAGTAGGAAGCCTATCAAAAACAGGGAGCCTCCTACAAATCTAACCCAGTATAGAGGTGCAATCCTCATTACTGTCTCTACAAAGTCAGGATATACAAGCTGCCCGTTTTCCCCAATTGCCTGCCACATGAGCCCCTGAGTTATCCCGCTTGCCCACATAGAGATGTAATAGAGCAGAATTCCTAGAAAACCTATCCAAAAATGCCAGTTCATCAGCCTTTCACTGTGCATTTTTGTGTTCCAGAGTTTTGGCACCATATAGTAAATAATTCCGAACGTAAGAAACCCGTTCCAACCAAGAGTGCCGCCGTGAACGTGCCCGATAATCCAGTCGGTATAATGAGCCAATGAGCTTACGGATTTTATCGAGAGAAGAGGGCCCTCGAACGTAGACATTCCGTAGAAGGTTATAGCCACTGCCAGGAATTTGATGATTGGATCTGTACGCAGCTTATGCCATGCCCCTCTTAAAGTCAGAAGACCATTAATCATTCCTCCCCAGCTAGGAGCCCAAAGCATAATGCTGAATACCATTCCAATAGTCTGTGCCCAATCGGGAAGAGCTGTGTTTAAGAGATGATGAGGGCCAGCCCATATATAAATAAAAACTAATGACCAAAAGTGAATTATAGAAAGCTTATAGCTGTAGATAGGTCTATTAGCTGCTTTAGGAACATAATAGTACATCAATCCTAAAAATGGAGTCGTTAGAAAAAATGCAACCGCATTATGCCCGTACCACCACTGTACCAGTGCGTCCTGAACCCCGGCATAGACAGGGTAGCTTTTAAACAAGGCAACGGGAATCTCAATTGAGTTCACTATGTGAAGCAGTGCAACAGTGACGATGGTTGCAATATAAAACCATATCGCAACGTAAAGATGTTTTACCCTTCTTACAGCAATTGTGCCGAAGAAATTTACCGCAAATACAACCCAGATGACTGCAATTGCAATATCTATAGGCCATTCAAGCTCTGCATACTCTTTACTCATCGTGTAGCCGAGTGGGAGGGTAATTAGTGCACCCACAATGATCAGCTGCCAGCCCCAGAAATGTATCTTGCTCAACATATCTGAGAAGTTCCTGGTTTTAAGCAGTCTCTGAGTCGAATGGTAAATGCCTGCAAAAATTATATTGCCACCAAACGCGAAAATGGCGGCGTTTGTGTGAAGCGGCCTAATCCTGCCGAACGTCAACCATTCAAGTTCCAGATTCGCAGGCCAGAAAGCTAACTGGAGAGCCGCAAGCAAGCCGACTAAAAATGCCGCAGCTCCCCAAAATATCGTGGCATACAGAAACATTTTTACTATATCGTCATCATAGATGATCCTATCCATTATTCCTTTGTTCAGTTGAATTTCTGCGCTCATTTAACTTTTTCCTCCTTATTATCATCCTTATTATCATCCTTTTTTATTTCCTTGATTTCGTAGTCATCCAGTAACATTCTTTCACTTGGTGTTGTAAGGTCGTCGTACTGTCCCTTTTTGGCAGCCCATATGAAAGCCGATAGGAACACAAGAGCTATTGCAATAGATACCCCTAGAGTCAGAAATATTATGTTCATTGTTAAGAAGTTCCCCTCCTTATATCTAGCTTGTTGTGACCATATAAACTTGAGCCAATTAACAGAACGGAACTCAGTGGCATAAGCACAGCTGCCATCAAAGGGTTTATATATCCAAATAGAGCTAGGGTTCCGGCTGCTATGTTATAGGCAATGGAGAATCGGGTGTTTCTTGTTATGCTGTCTCTTGCAACCTTTCCGTATTCTATGAGATCAACAATATTAAAGAGACTGTTGTTCAATATATATGCATCTGATACCTTTAGACTTTCCTCGACACTCCCTTGGACTGATACTGCTACATCCGCAGAGGAAAAAGCTGAAGCATCGTTTAGCCCATCACCAACCATCAAAGTGTTTTGTGAATCTTTGATAATTTGTGCTTTTTCTTCAGGAGTTTTACCCCAATATATATCTCTTTGGTGAATACCTAGTTTTAAGGCCGTGTTTTTTACATTGTTTTCGTTGTCACCTGAGAGTATATGAACTCTGTAAGCTTTCTTTTGAAGTAGGTTTACAACATATTTTGCGTCTTCCTTTAAGGAATCGCCTAGGTAGAGTTCTGATATTGTCTGTCCATTTTTCCTTATTACAGTTTTTGTAGTAATGATTTCATTGATCTCATTTGTATCATCTACGTTCTTGTCTGATAATATCTCGTAAACATTGCCGTCGACATTAGCAGATACACCTTTTGTATATATATGCTTAAAGTCTATGACCTCAGGCAGTGTCATGTCGGTCTCATTTATATGACTTACTAAAGTTCGAGCTATCGGGTGACTCGACTTTTTTTCGATTGCTAAAATAGCAGCTTTTTCATTTCTAGAAAGCGCTTCTGTATTCCACTTTAAGATTTTGTAAACCCCATTAGTCAGGGTTCCGGTTTTATCAAAGAAAATATTTTTGATATGTGGAATTTTGTCAAAGACATTAGAGCTTTTTACAAGTATTCCTTTCTCAACTGCTTTATTTAGAGATAATCCAAATGTTAGTGGAAGAGCAAAAACGAATGCGCATGGACAGGCTATTAATACAAACGCCATGACTCTATTCAAGGCAGCCGAAGGACCTAGAACGGTAAAAATAGCAAGAAACGATATGGCAGCTGTTATGCCCACTATTAGTGTGAACATTGCGGCAAATTTATCACTGTATGTTGAACTACTGATTTTGCTTTTATAGTTTCTCTCAACTTCATCCAGTAATTTGCCGATTCGTGTGGAACTGTCCGTATTTATAACCTCAATTGTTGCTTGATCCGAATTGAGGATAGAACCTGCGTATATAAAATCGTTCTTGAGTAACGTTTGAGGTATGTTCTCCCCTGTTAGGACAGACAGGTTAAGCTCAGCTCTGTGTGACAAGAGTTTCCCGTCTACAGGTATACGGTCTCCATTGTTAATTTTCACCCTTTGTCCGGGTTTAACTTCGTCTAAGGGTTCGAGAAAAAACTGTTTGTTCCGGTTGTCCCAAATCAGTATTTTATTTTGATTAAATAGTGATCTGCTAGACGGCTTGTTGTTTGAAATTCTATCTTGAATAGATTTCAAAAAGTATCTACTCGAGAGGAGCAGGAAGACAAATGCAGTGACAGAATCAAAGTAGACTTGGTCATTTCCCTCTACAAAGTTATAAGAACTTAGTAAAAAACCGACCAAGATTACAAACACAATAGGGATATCTACTGTAACACGTTTAGACCTAAGTGAACTGACAACACTTTTGTAAAACGGGAAAGCGCAATATGTTACTACAGGCAAGGTTAATACAAAGTTTAATAGTCCGAATTTCTCTGCAAATATTCCCTCAGCGCCTGAATATATTGCTGCAGACAGCAGCATTATATTACCGGCGCAAACTGCTGCGACGGATATCCTAATCAGGGATTTTCTATTCTCTTTTTGCTTAAGTTCTTGCGCTTCTTCGTCAACCTTAATCGGATGTGCTTTATAGCCGAAACGTTTAACTATCTGAGGAAAGCTTGAGAATTTCTTTTTGTTTCTGAAGTTTACGATAGCGACGTTGGATGACATGTTTAGGGAAACCGATTCTATATGAGGTGAGTAATCAGGGATTTTCTCAATCAACCAGAGGCATGCTCCGCAGTGGATACCTTCGATATAGAAATTCATGGTAAGCGGGGTTTCTGGACTCGTGTATTGATTTATAAAGTTGTCCTGATCCAGGTATCCGTATTCTTCCTTAGCTTCAGCATCAATTGGACGCCCGGTTTTCCCTATATTTTGCTCTTCTTTTATTTTGTAGAAATTTTGGAGTCCCAACGTATTAAGCAGCTCGTAAACAGAACTGCATCCCGTACAGCAAAAATAATCGCCATTGGAATAAACCGTATTGGATAGACCGAGTTCCTCCCCACAATGCAGACAGTGAGCGGCTTCGGGTAAACCTATAGGAATTCCAGGCGAAGATGTGGTGTTTTTCATTATCTTATTATTATGTAGATAATACAGTTAATGGCAATTAATGGCAATAATCATGCCAGTGTATTCTCTAATGATTATTAGATGTATTTGATGTTTGGAATGTCAGATGTCCGAAGATCTGACAATTTGAAAAGACTGGAATTGAAGTACCGCAATTACCTACTCGTACTAATAATATAAATCATTGAACGTAAGAGAAAGTCAAAAAGTAAAGGTGCTTCAATTTTTCTACAAAATGGTTCAAAATTATTATACTGAAAGTGTTAGGTGAATATCATTACTTTGAACAATATAGAGACTTGCGCTATCCCAAGTAACGTTTTGAAGTTCTGTTTAAGTCATTAGCATATTATATATCTTTCTTATAACATCAGCACATATTACTCTAGATTATATCCTACAAATTCCACTGTGAAAAACCCCAATTAACTCAAATGAGTTAATTGGGGTATCTGTGAATGGGGGTGCAAGGGTAAAGATGGTGTAAGGACTTTTATGCAAATTTCTGAGTTTTTATTGCCCGATTAAAAGGAAACAAGCTCCGCATCTTCATCAATTGCCAGTCCTATTCCGTCTACATACACTTTCTCATCTATTGCCCCGCCCTCCATTGGATTACAGTCAAGCGTGGTCAAAGTATCTCTGAAGGTTCCTGCAGGCACTTCTATAGTCTCGCCTAAAGCAATTATTTCCGCCTGATCCTCTGCAATTCCGGGAGCCGCTTCCTGCTGGAATATCTGACCTACTTCAGGGTTGCCCGGCATAATAATTCCCGGCAGATTTCCGTTTTCCCCGGCGCGCCATTCACCGCCGTGTCCCACAATTACACCATCTTCAAAATCATCCACATCCTCTCCGAAATAACACACTGTTCCGTCGGGAGCCTGGGCGTAAAAGTTTCTTGAGATCTCGACAACTTCTCCATCCTCGAACTCTGCCTCTTCAACTATCCTTGTCGTTATCCCGGCAACCAATTCCGTCTCATCGAGCACCGTAATAATAACTTCAAGAAATGTGCCCTCATCGTCCTCTCCCTCAAGCACAAGCTCGTCTCCCACAACGAGCGGGAAAAAGCCGTTATCTATAATAAGTGAGAATGGACCTGCTGAAGGGTCACATACGGAAATACTTAAATTGGTTTCCGGACACCCGCCCCCGCCGTTGTTGCTGTTGCTGCATCCGCCGATAACTAAAAATGAAATTGCTAGCGAAATGATTGATACTCCAATTCTCTTTAACATACAAAACCTCCTATTGAATTTTGAGTTTACTTCCAGAATATCAAATGATTGTTTCCCCAACCTTTCTAGAGCATGACAATTCGGTAATGCTAGTTTGCTATAGCAAAGGGTGGATTAAGTTAGACTGTGAGAAACTGGAGAATTTGAAATGCCCCGATCGGCACTACGACCGGGGCATAAAGCAGATAAAGAGAGAGGAGTAATACTTAAATTGAATACATCTCAATTCTTATCTAGTTCGCATGCCTTGTATATGAGTCTTAAGCTTGCCACCATCATTGATTTTGGATGTCTCTTTATTTTTAATTCCGAATAAGACAAGAATTGCTAGAACTGCTACTAAAAGTAGAATCATTTTTTTCATGATATAGAAGATTAGCTTGAATTAGTTGCATGAACATTTCTGGAATATTACAGATTGGTAATAGTTGATTCGTTTTAGATAGAAGATGAAGGGACTTCATAACCTGGGTCGGTATTAATTTAAGAGTCATGAAGTCCCACGGGCAAAACATTTCACCAAACTTAATTTGAAGTTAGGAAGCTGCTTTCTGTAATTGTCTGATTGCCGCTTGCCTCTATCGCCAGTACTTCAACCGTATACTCGGAAACAGGCGCTATGAATTCGGGTGGAACTGTTATAGTTGTGACGTTAGCAGGGACCTTTATATCAAAGCGCTGTTTAGGGTCTGAATCTACTATGTCAACAACTATCTGGTATCCGATTATCTGAAGATCTGAGGAGTCGCCGCATTCTCCCGTTGTGAGGTTGAGCTTGTTCGTAACCTCTTCCCAGACAATAACAACAGTATCATCAGGATTAAGAGTTTCATCTTCCTCAGGGAATATTAACTCAGGTCCGCACGGCAGGTCGTGTGTTAGGATGGCGGCCCCGTCAAGCTCTGATCTGTCTATCGTTCGACCCTCAAATTCATATTCTCCCGCGGGCAGGAGTTTCAAAATGTCGGGAAGTGGGACATCTTCAAAATTTGGCTCGTTACTCTCCATAAAGTTTTCAGTGCTTCCGAGCCTTCTCAATTTACTTCTGTTGGACACAGAATATACTACTCGACCGTCAGGACCTTCTACCCTGACATTAGTCCACGGTTCGGCGTCAAATTCTATCTGCAACCCCGCATCGCCGTCTGTCGAGTTCACCTCAATTCTTACAGCTGTTGCTGTAAACGGTATTCCATTCTCATCATTATCCGACTTGGACTGGGCACTGCTAACCAACGTAAGTCCCAGTACAAGAAATGCTGCGATAAAGAATGTCTTTATATATAAATCACTGCAAAAATCCTCTATACCTCTAACTAATAAAACTGAAAGCTTTTTACTTCTCATGACAAACCTCCTTAATTTTGATATGTGTTCATCATATACTTCTAAAATTACGTGGATATTTCCTGATGGTTACAAATTTGAAAAGGTCTGCTTTAATAATGCAAGGGTCTGCTTTAATAATGAAAGGGTTCGTTTTGATAATACAAAGCTAAAGATTGATGAAGTTGAGTGGAGGGTATTTAGAAACTCTGAGAGATTCTGATTGTTTGTTATGCTGGGAGATGAACAGAAAAAACTGAGCCTGTGCCGGGAGCGCTTAATACCTCAACATATCCTCTGTGTGCTCCCACAATAGCTTTAACAAGACTTAGACCGAGTCCTAACCCTCTTTCAGTACGACTCTTGTCGCCTCGGTAAAGACGATCCCATATGTTGTCTAATTCATTCTCGGATATTCCAACTCCAGTATCCCTAATAGTTATTCTAACTTCGTTTTCACCTTGTTTAGCCTCAATATCAACTTTGCCACCTTCCGGTGTGTATTTTATCGCATTATCGAGCAGATTAGCCAATACTTGACGAAGTCGATTGCTGTCAGCTGTAACATAAAGCTCTTGTGGAAAACCTGTTTGAACCACAATATCCTTTTCCTCGGCTACGTAACTATATAGCTCAACTACGCCATCAATTATAGGCGCTACGTTAATTTTTTCAGGATTGAGTTTCATAGCGCCGGTTTCCGCTTCCGATACATCCATAAGTGTATCCAGCATAATTTGTATGCGTTCTGATTCTTCTATACAATCGACCAAAGCCTCTTTAATATCTTCTTTGTTATCTGATTGTAAAGCGATCTCTGCCGTACCTCTAAGTCTTGTCATAGGAGTTCTAAGATCGTGCGCTACATTATCTAGAACATCCCTCATACCTTTTATTAAAGTCTCGATTTTATCCAACATTGTATTAAAAAGAGATGTAAGTTCGTCATGTAGCTTATCAACATGCTGCTCAGGAACCCTAACATCAATTTTCGAATTACTAACTATAGAATCGAGAGTGTTAATTAGTTGTCTAATCGGACTTAGTGCGCGGTCGGCAATAAATAATCCGCCTAAATATCCTAGGAGCACAATAGGAATGATAGCAAATAAATATACATTTCTTATTTTACTAAGTAGTACTTCTCGACCCCCCATTGTTTGACCGATCTGAAGAGCAGAACCTTCAGCAAGTTTAAGAGTCCTAATTTCCCATTGTTCCCCGTCAACTTCATCTTCAAGACTAACCCAACCATCTTGAGAGAGTAGAATATTTTGCTTTACATATTCAGGGTTTATGTTTCCCCAATCTTCAGGGATCCTTAATACCGGAGATTCGTTGTTGTTTGTAACGAGCCTTACAAAAAATGGGTCGTTTGCATCTTCAAACACTTCTACAGTGAGTGCTTCAGTTCCATTTTCCTCATAAATTTCCTTAAGCTCTAGAATATCCTCTTCAACTTCCGCCTGGCTTTGTTCATATATATAGGAAGAAATTACAGTATAAGCATAAATGTTAATTATCAGAGAGCTTAGAACAAAGAGAACTGTATACCATGTTATAAGTCTGAAGCTGTTTGATTTAAGTAATAGTTTAGGATTCCTTAAGAACATAGCCCACCCCTCTTATTGTGTGAATCATTTTTTTCTCAAAATCTTTGTCGATTTTATTTCTCAGCCTACAAACTAGCACATCAACCACATTGGTCTGCGGGTCAAAATTATAGTCATAGACGTGCTCCATAATAAGCGTTTTAGAAAGAACTCGTTCCGCACTTCTCATGAGGTATTCTAGCAATGCAAATTCACGAGGTTGCAAATTTATTTTCTTGTCATCTCTAACTACTTCTCTATTAAGCAAATCCATCGACAAGCTTCCGACTTTGAGCTTTGTGCTTTCAGCAGCCCCGCTCGATCTCCTCATTAGAGCATATACGCGGGCTAACAACTCTGAAAAAGAAAAGGGTTTTGTTAAGTAATCATCACTTCCTCTCTCAAGACCCTTAATCCTATCGTCAACACTACGTTTTGCGCTCAGAATAATGACTGGAGTATTAATATTATTAGATCTAAGCTCTTCAATAACACTAAGCCCATCTAGAATTGGAAGCATTATATCAATTACAGCAGCATCATAAGGCTCTGCCAAGGCCAGATTGAGTCCTTCTTCTCCATCATAAGCAATATCTACCGCAAAGCCTGCTTGTTTAAATCCGTTAGCTATAAATGATGCTATTTTCTTATCGTCTTCTATTACCAATATTCTCATATCCGAACTCCTCACTAAGTCGTTATCTGATATTAAAACTCATATGCCAATATCAGTTTGGTCAAAAAACCATTTACAGCATCATCAGGAAATGCGCTTCCTGGAATGAAGTAACCAAACGAAAGCGCTATAGCTAATTTCTCTTCTTTTTGTTCATAACCGAGTATGAGATCGATTTCATTCCCAAGGCTTTTGTTTATTCCGTTAGGTTCAACATCTAAATTAGAATCTCTGAGCTCGTCTGATGCTTCAGTTTGGAAATAATAATGATAAACGAGGTCGATCGAGGTCCCATCAGTTGGGTTTATGCCGGTACCCGCTGTAAGAGGTGTTCCCAGAAAATCGGACAAGGTGTTAAGCTACAATTATTGACCAAAGGAGGG
>JBBDIN010000150.1:0-11417 GCA_040880385.1 Thermodesulfobacteriota bacterium
AACGCCTCCGCATTTCATCGGGCCCCCCCCCCTTAAGAAATTATCGCTATTAATATCTCACACAGCTTCATCTGCTTATTTCACAATAACGGATATTACTGTCTCCCCGCGGGAAGTCTCGTAGCCGGCCTTGATGACCTCGATGCTGAAGACATAGTCGAGGCTAGCCTGATATGCACCTTTGGGCTGTGTACGCCATATTGCCCTAAACATTCCGTTGTTATCCGTGTAGCCGGTAATGCTATTGGTGCCCACCTCTTCGAAAAATCCTCCCCCGGTGGCTATCTTCACGCTTGCACCTGAGACGGGTGATTTGCCGTCCGGGGCGAGTGCGGATACGGTTATCAGGGCGGACTTGCCCGCATCGACCTTATCAGGGGATGCGGCGGCCTTGATGATAATAGAGCCTGGCTGGGTTTTTGAGGCGGGGCCTGTCTTGACAGCGTAAAACCCGAAGGTTCTGCCGTGCCAGTACGTCGTGCCCGCCATTTTGCTTTTGTCCCAGCTAAAGATGTACCCGTCGAATTTTTGCTTGTTCTCCGGGAAATCCAGGTAAAACACCATGTGCTGTCCCTGCTGGTCTATTGCATCGATCGTTCCGGTGTTGGAGACACCTTTATCGTTTATGTATGAGACAACAAAGGAGCACCAGGGGGACGTCGTACAGCCGGATTTGGAGTCAGATATGACAAGAGTCCCACGCCATCCGTCGTGGTTCATCTGATAAGTGCCAATCCAGTCGGTGGGTTTGATCTCGGAATAAGCTAAAGGGGGTAAAAGCAGGATTAAAACCGCTAATTTAACGAAGTGGAAAATTCTCATTCTTCTATCCCTCCCATATCCACTCTCTATTAATACTATTCCTTTAAAAATACTTTTTGCATATATTGTGCCATATCTATATCTCTATAACCTCCTGTATAGACAGACTATTTATTGTTGTGCAAAAACGAGGGGGTGTCAGATGTCAGATTATCTGACACATTTGAAAGTATTCTTACCACAAAAATATAATTGATATTTGTTAGAATCAAGACACCGGTCTCTGTGGCCACACTAACCAAGCCGAGCTACACGCACCACAGATTTTTTGCAAGTTAGATAAAGAGGGGGAAATATTACCGTATTAAAACTGGTAGCGACATAACATAAGGCAGGGAGCTTACGAAAGAAGAATATTTTGCCGATGCAATAGGGGAAATACGGATCAGGTCAAGTTGGACAAACGTTAGCCAACGGATTCATCAAACACGGCTACCAAGTAATGGTAGGCAGTCGAGATGTTTCAAAGCTTGCAGAGTGGAGAATGTCAACCAATAGAGCGTACAGGAGAAAGGGGGCGGGTGCCCCCTTTTCTTTTATCAAAGAATACTCAAAGAATCATATGAAATTCCTAGTCACACATGAACCATATGTAACTCCCTGCATTAAATAATTGCCTTTTATTTCAACTACTTAGCAAAATTATCAATCATCACGAGAGTTTACAAAAACAGCTAAAACGGATTCCTAATCCTGAGGCCAGAGGTTCGAATCCTCTCGGGGAACGGATAAAACCTATAACCAAAGAGACCCCCCCTAACTAATTACAAGATGGAAAAAATAATGCTTGACTTGTTAAAAGAGATACTTTATATTATCTATGAAAGTTAAGTAACGCACTTAAATCATCCTCCATCCTCCTTTAAGAAAGAGGAAGCAGATCAGAAACGACTTGCTTCCTCTTCTCTTTATTTAAGGCACTTTTACCGTAGTTTTAATCAGTTATAATTAATAAACTTATTATGGATAAGATATACATAATTCTATTTTATAAATTTGCGGAGATAGACAATCCTGAAGATTTTGTAGAGCAGCAACTCAATTTCTGCATAAATGAAGGATTGCTTGGAAAAATACTTGTAGCTAAAGAAGGCCTTAATGGCTCACTTTGTGGATCAGAAGATCAAATCAATAATTATAAAGAATTTTTAACAAGCCATAGTCAGTTTTCTGATATTAATTTCAAAGAGGAAATCGGAACATTTAATCCCTTTAAGAAAATGATAGTGCGTCAAAAGAAAGAAATCATAAGAATGGATCAGGAATTAGACTTAGACAATAGAGGCAAATATATATCACCTCAGGAACTAATGGAACTATACAATAGTGACGAAGAGTTTGTAGTGCTCGACACCAGAAACAGTTATGAATCAGAGGTTGGAAAGTTTAAAAATGCTATTACACCTGACATAGAAACTTTCCGCGAATTTCCAGAAGCGCTCAAATCACTAGAGGATATAAAAGATAAAAAGATAATAACATACTGCACCGGTGGAATAAGATGTGAAAAAGCAACTTCTTATATGATTAAGGAAGGATTTACCAATGTTTATCAATTACAAGACGGCATAATCAACTTCTGCCAACAGTACCCTGACACTCTTTGGGAAGGTAAATGTTTTGTATTTGACCAAAGACTCCTTTCGGATGTTGACCCGGACGCAGAGCCTATTACTAACTGTATACACTGCAAAGAGAGTTGTGAGCGTTATCAGAACTGCAAGAACCCAACTTGTGATGATTTTATCGTACTGTGTGAGAATTGCAGCAAGGAGTTTAATAGCTGCTGCTCGGACAAATGTGTAGATGAATATAAAGCCTATTCCCTGCGCAAATCAAGAGAAAGGCAAAATTATAAAAGCAAAGAAAAGACACAGAGAGAATAGAATGAGAACTTTATTATTAATTGCAATTTTAGTAATATCGACCAACTTTGCATTTGCAGAGTGCACGGAATACATGCAGGCATTCAACAAACATCAGCTAGTAATGAAGGGGCTTATGGACTTGAATTTTCAGGGCAAAATGAATGCAGAAGTGGCAGATACAATTGGCAAGCGCCTTCAAGAAGCGCAAAAACCTCTTGATTCAGGGGAATATAACAAGGCTTGCGAGATGTATGATTCTATTCTAGAAGATTATGGTTTTGATAAGTCATTCGGCGAAGCTCCGGCACCTAAAAAAGAAGAATCTACCCACAGCAGCTCAAATAGTTCAAGCGATGAGGCTAGCACGACTTCAGATTCAGCGGTAACACTCTCTGCTTCATCTTCGGCCGATTCTGAGGCGACAAATAAATAAAGTTTAGTAGATTAGATTTAAGATAAGATTATAAGGCTAGCAGAGGTTTTGATATTCTCTTCAAATCTTTGTAATGGGCAGTTTTGCTAAGTTAATCCTGATCATTATCCTGCTCTTTTCGAGCACGCATAATAACAGCTATCACAAAACCGGAAAGACCAAGTGCATAAATTACGGGTCCTAAAATTTCCATAGTTAGAAATTAATACCCCCAAGAAGTTTATAGGCATATTATGCTTTACCGGAGACTATATGTCTATAGTCTCCGGCTCGGCTTATACTTTCTTTAAGGCACTTACTTTTTCTTTTTAGCAGGTTTCTTAACTGTTGAATTCTTTTGAATAAATTTCTTAAGCTCTTTCTGATTAGACTTAAGAAGCTCAGCTATGCGGGGAGGGTTTACCTCAGCAACAATTATGTCCCCTACTTCCATATGGACATCTCCGAAGATTCCATGCTTCTGCATTCCTTTGGTCTGCATCTGGTTATCATCAGTCGGGCTGACGTAGTGAATAGCAACTCCTTTATATCGGTGTATCAAGAAAAGGGATAGCAACGCATTTAAGCGCTTCTGACGGTATTCTGTATCAAAGGTGTTCTGATCCCTTACCGATATAAATGTTTTTCTCATACGGTCATGAATGGTTGAGAAAATAACATCAGCTATTTTATTGTTTCCTTCATCAAATACTGCAAGCTCAAGGAGTTCTGAACCTGCCGTATGAGGTCTTAACTGTACTCGGAAGTGGTCTGGAAAGTTATAATGATCTCTCCAGATTTCAAGCCACTGTTCCAGGAGTCTTGGTGGAACCTCTGTTTCAACAAGATGCTGTACCTGAGTTGACCCTTTACCCATAGCCTTTGTAGTGGCTGTACGACCAGAGGATGCAGCTAATGCACTATCCATTCTCGGTCCTCCAACAAGTGACTGTGGTGTCTTGTAAGGAGAATCAACTAGCCTGAATTTTCTCTGCAATCTGGCAAGCGCCAACATACCGTCCTGTTGAAGAGCGGTTGAGAATTCTTCTGCAGCTAGTCCGTCTATCTGATGTCCGCCGTAGGTAATAAAGTCGAAAACAAATCCTAGTTTCCCAATTTCTTTTGGGAATACCCGCATTTCATCCTCTGTCATACCTGTTGTATCCCAGTTAAATGAAGGGGAGAGGTTATAAGCTAACATTTTATCGGGGTAAACTTCATGAATTGCTTCTGCAAATTCACGCGCTTCTTCCAAGTTTGCAGTCTTTGTTTCCATCCAAATCAAGTCTGCATATGGCGCAACACCAAGAGATTTTGCTATAGCATATTCAATGCCGCCCTTAACCTGATAGTACCCCTCTGGTGTTCTAGACAACTCACAATCCCATGATGCCTCTATTCCCATTGATCTGGCTTTTTCTCTGGCATGGTGGAAAGAAACGTACTTTGCGAATTCGTCCCATTCTTCAATGGTCATTTCAAGATCTCTACCCTCTTCAATTTGAAACTCCATTTTTTCTGCAACGGCCTGAGCAAAGGTCATTAGAGCAGACTCAGCTTCCCAAATCTCTACAAATTTGGACGCTGCGTTGTCTAGAGGCTTGCTAATACTTCTTTCCTTGCCGTCTTTAAGAGCCTGAATGCTCTCATCAATAATAGATGTTAGGCCAACTTCATCAAACCAAGCATATGCCTGATCATATTCATCTTGTGAAATTTGATATAGCAGATGACCGTTAACATCAGTAATGCCCTTATCATAAAATCTTTTTAATATCGCAAGATAGCAGTTTTTATAGCCCGGAACATCTGTATTTGTAGCCCCAAGAATAAACGGATGGTCGCGCTCATCCCCTCTTCCGTCTAAGAGATTTGCTGCCTCAGCATCAGTTCTAGCAACAATGATTCCAGGAACTTTCATAATATCTAACTGAAACCTTGCGGCGTTTAGTCTCTTAATTTGCTCATCTATTGGAACAAGCACCTTGCCTCCCTGGTGCCCGCATTTCTTTGTGCCGGGTTTTTGGTCCTCAATGTGATATCCGGTAACACCGACTTCAACGAATCTACGTATTAAGTTTCTTACGTGGGCATCGCCGCCGTGTCCGGTATCTGCGTCAGCTATGATAAATGGTCTGTAGTCGTATTTTGGAGTAGCTTTTCTTTCACTATCAGACATTCTTGATCTAAAGAACTTCTGGTTTCTATCAGCTGTTAAAAGTGCCCTTACTAATGTAGAAGCTTCATCAGGAACCTGGCTAAGCGGGTAGCTTGCAAGATCCGGTCCTGGATCCTCATCCTTAGAACCTTTAGCTGAAGTTGCCCATCCGCCAAGGTATACACCTTCGATACCAATACGTTTCATCGCTACAATCTGGCTAGGTGAATATGGGCCAAAACTTGTAATCTGCTCGCCTTTAGCAAACAGCTCTCTTAACCTGTCATAGAATTGCGCGGAATATACTCTGGCAACTGTATAATCAGTATCAAGAGTTCCCCGTTGTTGTACTACCTGGCGTGCAGAGTAAAGACGCGCAAGACCTTTAAAACGAGGGCTTGCAAAATATTGCTTTGTTTCGTGGACCTCCCTCTCAAAATCGTCCATCTCATCTTGTAATGATGTGTCGATCCCTTCTTCAGGAACGAAATCCAGATTTTCTGTTATTCTTGTACCGTCTTTTCTAAATGAGTCCATATAGTTTGTTATCCTCTCTTTTGCTGTGGCTAGATCGTGATTATTTAGGTTAATGTTAAGCAGATCTATGTACCACGGAGTTTTTACTTCATCCAACACGTATGCTCTTACGATTTCTTTTGCAATCGGAAGCGTTGTTGGTTTTGAATCATCATGCACGTCTTTATCTTTTGCTTTGAGTAATTTTTTATATTCTTCTTCAAGGAGTTTTTCAAAAAGCTCAACTGTGAAGGTGTCCCCAGCTTTTACTCTTGTTTCTTTATCAGCTTCATTGAGCTTTCCGCCCTTGTGAAGCCATTCCCATAAGATGCTTAAACGAATCTCTCCGGTTGCAGCATCTTCCATTAGATATAAGATATCGTCGTTACCAAAGAAATCTGCAGGCTTAAGTGCAGCAGCTTGAAAACCCTGACCGAAAGCGTTTCCATACTGAAGAGCAACGCTGATTAAGTTACGAGCTCCTCTAATTGTTCTAGGTGCTTCTTCGAGAAGAGTGAGTCCTTCTGCATCTTCATCGGTATATGTAAGGGCAGGAAATTTTCTTCCAAGCTGGTTAGCATCACCAACCTTTTCCCAAACAGGCCTAATAATATGTACCATCTTCCAGTGAGCTACCCACTTTCCGCTGGCACCCTCTTTTTGTTCTCTTACTGCTCCGGCAAGTGCTTTTTCCATACTGCTTTCAACACCTTCTTTAGAACCTACTGGAATGTTAGGTTCCATACCGCCCTGCCATAGGGCGAAGTTGCCTTTAATATCCGGTGTGTTTACAGCACGTCTAACCCGGTCTTCATAATTTCTCATGTAACCGTAAGTCATTGTAATGGGTTCGATGTTAGGATTAATGAAATATTTATCCCAAGCCATAGCATCAGAGACACTGTTTATATAGTCCCATCTACCTGTGTTGAATCCTACAAAGTGCCTACCCAGCGCAGCGCGGATTTCCATCAACTGGAATGTTTCCTCAAGCTGCTCAATAAGCACATATACCTTAATAGAGCCGATTGGGATATTGATATGTTCTTCAAGCGCACTAAGCAATTCGTTCCAGAAAGCTGCTTCTTCAGCAGTCTGGATTTTAGGAAGATAAAGCACAATTGAAGCTCCTTGTTTCCCAAGTTCCTTATAGTTGTTAACAACGAAAAGAATCATATCTACAATAGAAGCCGAAAGAGCTAAACCGTTTTCATCGCGGATATGTCTGTCATCGAGATGAAGACCCCTTGCTCTGAACATAATAGTTGTAAAATCAAGTTGTTTTTTCCAATCCTTTATTGTTTCTTTGCCTAAAAATCCTTTAGCCCATGTGTTTATTTCTCCGGCTACTTTTTCAGCCACTTTTAGAAATTTAGGGTCTTTGCTAATAGCCAGCTTAAGGTTTCTTTGGTTGTCCAGTGACATTGAAGTTATCTGCCCTAGAGCATCTTCCCCATCAAACATCCAGCCGTCGGCACCTGATAGCAGAGCATAAGCAACGTTTCGAATACTGCTTTCTAAAGCAGAGTTAGGTTTTGCCGCAGGTCCAGTGCCTTGTATCCATTGTCTTTGTAAATCATGGGGGATTTCAGATCCGACAAACTTGCCGTCTCTGGCATCCTGCACCTTAATATTAGTGCGTGGTATAAAATCGTGTGAATCGAGAAATCTGATCCTTTCTTTATTACGAACTCTCTGAGCTCTTCTCGCGTATCTTTTTTCCATAAGCAACTTCTGATCCTTATTGAAAACAGATAACGCCTTTAAAGCATCAACAACTTCGTCTGTATATACGTCCGGGTATTCGTTATCCAGACCGTCTCTGATCTGTAACCCTTTGTTTGCTGAAATCACTTTAAGTGATTCTTTTGAGAAATTTCTTACCGGGCTCATAAGCTCCTATCTCCTTACGTTGCAATTTTTCACAGAACCTTGAAAATAGGTTTATCATTATAATATAAGAAACAGTTAAATCAAATCTGTATGTGAGAAGGTTCAAAAAAAAATTATTATTTCTGTAATAACGATAGTTTACAAACCACAGCAAGTGCAAAGCGCATTGTGCAGTGCACAATAAAAGGAATCAAAAAACTACAACTTTATATATAAAAACATTCCTATTTCTAGATAAGCCATCGATAACAATCCGGCGCATCATACTGAAAGCCATGATTTATATTTAGGGTTCAAATTTCCTTTCTTATTATATACAATACTAAGAGCGGTAAATCCACATGAACGAGAGTAAAAACTTTTGAAGGCCATATACTCATTGAATCAAAAAAACTTAAAATACATACCCATTGCTATAATTCTCTTTGTATTATGTTTTATAAATACGTTTAGAAGTTTTGGGGAGGAAGTGATTGTAGAACAAGAAGTGGTAATAGCAGAAGTTTCACAACTAACATTAGAAGAAGCTCTAGTTATTGCAGTCGCAGAGAACTCTAAAATTAAAAATGCTTTTCTAGAAATAAAAAAAGCAGACAATGCTATCTGGGCTATAAAAACAAGGCTCTTTCCGGAATTCGATTTTAGCTTATACGAAGCATACCATTTAACCGATGAGTCTTTTGAATTTGAACAAGGGGCTTTCGGAGACTTCCCCGTAATTGGTCCTATCCCTGCACAAAATACCAGCATCGAGACTACTCCTGATTTCACCACATTTATTACAGCCACCGCTTCACAACCTATCTCCCAGTTATATGAGATTTCTCTATTGATCAAACAAAGGGAAATACAAAAAGCGCTATCTGATCAGGACTTCAGAACCCGCGTTCTAAACATCACAGATGAAGTTAAGAATGAATATTACAAAATACTTAAGACACAGAGCATGCTTGAAGCGCAAAATGAGAAGATTGTTTTTTTGTCTTCACTTTTAGAACTGGTAAACAGAGATGTTGAACAGCAAAGGCTTCTTGAAAAAGACAGCCTTGAGGTTGAAGCACGTTTAGCAAGAGCAGAATATAAACAATTCAAGCTCAAGAATTCGCTGGCCACACAAAAAGAAAGATTTAACAAACTCCTTGGACGCGATGTAGAAATCCCATTCTCTGTTGCTCCTATAGGCTATGCAGCGCCTTTTGCAGTAAATGTCCAAAACGCAGAGGAGACAGCATTAGAACAAAGACCTGAAGTAGAGATGGCGGAACTGGACATACAATTTGCCGAAAATGAAGTGAGAGTAAAAAAATCAAAGTACATCCCTGAAATTTGAGTACAGTTCCAATACATTGCCAATCTAAATGTAGAGCTACTTCCCGAAAATATTGCCACTATAGGCTTATTTGCAAAGTGGGATATTTTTGACTGGGGACGGAAACAAAGCGAAATAGCAGAGAAAAAAAAATCGGTCATCCAGGCTAATAATCGTCTAGATGAAACTAAATCCCAAGTCCTCATTGATGTAAACTCTAATATTCGCAACTTAGAAGAAGCAACTTTACTTATCGGAGTGACTGAATTAGAGGAGATTGCGGCTAAAGAAAACCTTCGTGTAGTAATGAATCAATATAAGGTGCAAGACGCACTTTTAACTCAAGTTCTTGAAGCAGAGTCGTCCTTGGAAGAGAAAAACAGCGACCATCAAAAAGCTATACTAGATTACTGGTCAGCCCGGGCAAACCTAGATAGGGCTATTGGAGAGAACTAATGCAAACGGCAATAAGAATTCTGATAGTTTCCTTAATGGTCACATTTTTTATAAATGGCTGCGGTGGGGACGATTATCAAAAAACAGTAACGCCCGTCAGAGTAGAGCAGGTAAAACTTCAGAATGAAAATGCCCCGCTCCGTTATTCAGCATCCGTTAATCCTTATAGTCAGGTGAATCTTGATTTTAAAGTTGATGGGTACATATTAGAAATACTTCAGGTCAAAGGGGCAGACGGTAGAATGAGGGACATACAAGAAGGTGATTTTGTTACAAAAGGCATGCCTCTTGCTCTGGTTGATCCCACTCAATATCTAGCCAAAGTAGTTGAGGCGCAAGCTCAGCTTTCAGAGGCCAAAGCAACATTCCAAGAAGATTCGCTAGCTAATAACAGGGCCCAAATACTTTATTCACAGCAAAGTATGACCGCTCCCGAGTACGATCGAGCAGTAAAAAACTACAAAGTCTCAACTGCACAGGTAAAAGCAGCTGAAGCCAATTTAATTGAGGCCGAGCAGAATCTTTCCTATTGCACACTGACTCCTGCTTCAAACGGAGTGCTCCTCAAGAGAAGCATTGAAGTCGGGACATTAGTCAGACCGGGGTCAGAGGGATTTGTGCTGGCTGATGTAACAGCTGTAAAAGTCCTATTCTCCGTACCAGACATAGTTTTAGGAGACGTTAGCTTGGGTGAGGTAATGGAAGTAACAACCGAATCAATCAAAGACACAATTTTCTTAGGAAGAATTACTGAGATTGCACCCGCCGCCAATACTCGCTCGAGGGTGTTCAATGTGGAGATAACAATACAAAATCCTGAAAATCTACTAAAACCGGGAATGGTAGCTTCACTAAATGTATTTAAAGGAGATTCTACAAATCCGGTATTTGCTGTCCCGCTAGGATCTATCGTTAGATCGGTGAATAATCAGAGCGGATATGCAGTCTTTACAATTAAGGAAAGTTAAAGCAAAACGATAACGGAAAGAAGAGATGTAAAACTCGGAAACATCTACGGCAACAGGATAGCTGTTATTGAGGGCCTTAATGTAGGTGAACAAGTGATAACGACCGGGGCTCAACAGATCCGGAGCGGACAAGAAGTAAGCATTATTAAGTAAGTAAGCATTAAAACATCTGGAGGGAAAATGGCTGATAATGTCTGGAGGATTTATCTATCAAGGGAAATCCATACCGACTGGCGGGAAAGAATAACCGAGGGATCAAAAGATCTGCCAGTGGAGTTCTACTCTCCTGTAACAGACCACGAGGCAAGCGATCTATGCGGTGAGCAAATTTTGGGTGCAGAAGAGCTGGCTTTCTGGAGAGACAGAAAAGGAGCCGGTATCAATTCTATTAGAACTAATTCCTTAATTGAGACAGCCGACATTATTATTGTTCGTTTTGGGCCAAAGTATAAACAGTGGAACGCAGCATTCGATGCTGGTTATGCATCCGCATTGGGAAAGCCAATTATTACACTACACGATGAAGAACATGACCATGCACTTAAAGAAGTAGACGCTGCTGCCCGCGCAACAGCTAGAACTCCCGAGCAGGTGGTCGAAATTCTTAAATATGTAATCCTGAAATAGAGTTTTGTATTTGAAAGAATTAGTTTCAACTATAGAGAATATACAGAGTTTCGGTAGTTAATTTTTATGACCTAGGACAAGATGGCGCACAGAGACGACAACGAAATAATCGCTAATACTCATAACCTGGCCCGGTTTTTTACTGAGAACCGACACATATCCTGGGTTCTGTTGTTTGCCGTTCTAATATGGGGCGCTTATAGCTGGATGAGTATGCCCAAGCTAAAAGACCCTGAAATCCCCGTACTTGTAGCTGTAGCCGTGTGCCCATGGCCGGGTGCAGATGCAGAGCAGGTTGAGCAGCTCATAACAAAACCGATGGAAGAAACTATTGCTCAGAACTCACACCTGCATCAGCCTGATGCCGGCAATGAATTTGCTATATTGT
>JBBDIN010000151.1:0-11307 GCA_040880385.1 Thermodesulfobacteriota bacterium
AGAGCCGACGCAACAAAAGCGTTCTTTGTAAATCTTGGTATTGATCCTTCAAGGATCGCAACTGCAAGCGGTGGAGAAACAACTCAGTTTGGCGCTGGAACTACTGAAGAAGCCTATCAGCTTAACAGAAGGGCTCACTTCATAGCTACATCACCAACTGCAAAAGTAGGCGCAAGACTTATCTTTAGCTACGCTAAATAAGATAAACTTAGTCTATTAAATATGAGAATTATCTCATCTTATCTATTCTAAATAGATTGATGAGTATAGAAATCATGGGGAGAAACTATAAATAGTTTCTCCCCTTTTTTATAGCTTAATTCCCTGTTGTTGAGCTTTTTGGCATATATACTTGACACCACAATTTGGTCCATGTTAACTACTCTCGGTCTTTAATAGTTCCGGTCGAGATATACAAATGAAAGCCCAATTTACTAAATCAAAAAAATTATATAAAATCGCTCAAGGCTTAATGCCCGGGGGCGTAAACAGCCCTGTCAGGTCTTTTAATGCTGTTGGTGGATCTCCTGCCTTCATATCCAAAGCTAAGGGTGCATATACATATGATGAGGACGGCAATAAGTACATAGACTATATGTCTTCATGGGGACCTCTTATTTTAGGTCATTCAGACGTTGATGTGGTAAGAGCAATTAAACGAGCTGCAGAGAGGGGAACAAGTTACGGAGCGCCTTGCGCAGATGAAGTAGTAATGGCAAAACTAATCGTTAAATCCTTTCCAGGGATAGATATGGTCAGAATGACCAATTCGGGCACAGAGGCTACTATGAGCGCTGTGCGTCTTGCAAGGGCATATACCAATAGGGATTATATTGTAAAATTTGAAGGTTGTTATCATGGGCATGCTGATTACCTACTAGTCCAAGCTGGTTCTGGAGCAACAACATTTGGCACACCTAGCAGCCCCGGGGTTCCAAAATCATTTACAGATAAGACCCTTTTAGCCAAATATAATGATATTGAATCAGTAGAAAAACTTTTTAAAAAATACGGCGATAAGATTGCTACAGTTATTCTAGAACCTGTAGCAGCCAATATGGGTGTAATACCGCCACAAAAAGATTTCTTGGAAAACTTAAGAAAAATTACTAAGAAAAATGGAGCACTCCTTATCTTTGATGAGGTTATTACTGGATTCAGATTGTCTATGGGCGGTGCGCAAAAATATTTTGGCGTGATTCCGGATATAACCTGTCTCGGCAAAATTATAGGCGGTGGGCTTCCTGTGGGAGCATTCGGAGCAAGTAGGAAGATAATGAGTATAGTAGCTCCACTTGGTCCAATGTATCAAGCTGGTACTCTTTCAGGCAATCCTCTTGCAATGGCTGCTGGGTTAGCCACACTTGATAAACTCAATAAAAACTCAAACTATACAAAACTTAGAGACCTGACAAATAGCCTTGTTGGAGGTCTTGAGGATATTATTAGAAAACTTGAAATTAAGGCTAGCATAAACTCATTAGAATCAATGTTTACAATGTTTTTTACAGAGCCTGCACCCCATGATTATAAGACTGCTTTAGCGTCTGATACAAAAAAGTATTCAAAATTTTTTGAAAATTTGCTAGGTACTGGTATTATGTTCCCGCCTTCTCAATTTGAAGCTGTTTTTCTTTCACTGTCTCATACTGAAAAGGATGTGGACAAAACGCTTAATGCTTTATATAGAAGTCTTAAAGACCTTTAGTAAGTGAGAGTAGGATCAAATAAAGAGGTATTAAATTTAAACAGAAAAGAAAATACAGATGGATGGTATTTTTAGTCGTAGGGTTTGAACTTGGGTTCTCAGTCATAGCTGGGATAATTTTGGGTGAGTATGTAGACAAGTGGCTCCAAACAAAAACACCCTGGTTTACAATGCTGGGTCTTGTAGCAGGAGTTATAACAGGTTTTAGTTTACTTATTAGGATGATAAAAAGGTTTGATGACACAAAAGGCAATAAGTCTAATTAACATAGCGTCAGTCGGTAAAGTAGAAATATATAGCTTAATAGTTACCGCAATATTAGTTGTGATTAACTATCTACTCGGCTCTCAGCAACTCGCTTTGGGTGTTGCTGCAGGTGGGGTATTATTTACTGCAAATTTTGTTGCGATTAGATTCGTAGTCAATGCGCTTGTATCAAATTCTTCCTCAGTGAGATTTGGTATATTTGCTTTTATTATCAAAATGGCGGTTCTAATTGGTGTTGTTGCAACCATTTTTATATTCACTGAGATTAATATCTATGGATTCTTCATCGGAGTTACCGGTGTTGTAATCGTTATAATCGGAGAAAACCTAAGAAGGAGTACAAATGGATCACTTTAGTTGGTTTACACTACTGGGTTTAGATAAATATGACTATATTCTAGGATCGATTTTGGTTCTTATTCTACTGGCTTTGGCTGGATTGAAGATTAAAAAGGCTCTTTCTAGTGATGACTCAGTCTTACCTGACGATAAGTTTTCTATAAGAACAATCTTTGAAATTTTAACAATTGATTTTCTCTTTGATCTATTTACTAACATGCTTGGTTCTAGAGAAAAAGCGAAACTATATTTTCCTCTCTTGGGCGGATCGTTCTTCTTTATAATGTTTGCAAATCTTTTAGGAATAGTTCCCGGGTTTCTTCCACCAACCGGCAATTTTAATGTGCCGGTAGCATGCGGTATTGTGATTTTTGTAATGTATAACTACTATGGTTTTAAAGAAAACGGTATGGCATATCTTAAACATTTTGCAGGCCCGGTTATCTTTTTGGCACCGCTAATGTTTGTAATTGAAATGATTAGCCATTTTGTGCGCCCGGTATCGCTTTCTCTGAGGTTATTCATGAACATAACGGGTGACCATATGGTACTTGGTGTATTTACCAATCTTGTTCATTACATAATTCCTGCAATATTTGTAGGACTTGGACTTTTTGTATCTTTACTGCAAGCGTTTATTTTTACAGTTCTATCTGCTATTTATATTTCGCTTGCAACTGCGCATGATACGGATATTGAATAAAATTAAAAATATAAAGTTATCAAAAAAAACGACTTACTCAACGAAAAGGAGGTAGACAAATGAAAAAGGCGTTATCATTACTTTCGATATTTGGAGTTGCTATGATTGCAGCTTTTGTTCCGGAATCAGCACACGCTGCTGAGGGCGGTGGTGAATTAACAAAACTAGGGCTAGCACTAGGTGCTGGACTGGGAATTGGAATAGCTGCTGGTGTGGCTGGATTGGGTCAGGGACGAGCAACTGCTGCTGCTTTAAGTGGTATTGCTAGAAATCCTGGTGCGAGCTCGAAGATTCTTACACCAATGATTATTGGTCTTGCTCTTATCGAGTCACTCGTTATTTATGCTCTTCTCATAGCATTCTTGCTACAAGGAAAAATATAACAACTACTGCCTGGGGGAGGGTCTTTAAAGACCCTCCCCCATTTCAGTTCTTACCATTTTTTTCCCAGAGATTAAAACTATTTCATTCCGGCTATTACTGATCTTAAAATAGATTGGGGTATAGAGGGGTGTATAGTTTTAATTGATATCTTTATCTGACGGATAGTTTTCTAATACGGCTTCTATGGCCTCTTGCGTATTCGTGATCTCTCCTTCTAGCTGTGCTTCCTCTACGAAGTTGAGTATGTCAGAAAATAGCGGCCCCGGTTTATAACCCATTTCAATTAGCTCTCTACCGCTTATGAGAGGAGCTGGTTTTATCTCTTCCTCTTCAAAATCGTTATATTTTTCCATAACGAAATCATAAGCAGCTGTTAATCCATGACTCGCTTGGCAATCAGCAAGGTGAAGCGCCATATGCTCTTCAAAATGCGGCATACCAATAAAGCGTTTAAGTGTGCTTTTTTTCATGTTGAATACATCTTTGAATTTTAGATGGTCCCTTATGAGAGCATAAATAACTTCTATCTGCTTGTTTGAAAATTTGAGCTCACGGCATATTCTCTTGGACATATCTGCTCCGAGTTTGTCGTGTCCATTAAATCTAATCCTGTCTGAAACAGAAAAAGTCGGAGGTTTCCCTACATCGTGTAACAGGGCTCCAATAGCAAGCTCTGGAGATACAAGTCCACCCTGGTTCTTGTGTAACTTATCCAGCACAAGACAGGTGTGTATAAAGACATCCCCCTCCGGATGAAATTCTGGCGGTTGTTCTACGCCATGCATGATTTCAACCTCAGGGAGAATATACTTAAGCAGGCCGCTAACAGAGAGCATATTAAGACCGTGGCCGGGATTGCTCTGGGTTATGATTTTGGTGATCTCGTCTCTAATTCTCTCACTGCTAACCTGTGTAATATCGACAGCTAGTTTCTCTATAGCTTGAAATGTGTCTAGATTGAGCTCGAAATTGTATCTAGAGCTAAATCTAATTGCCCTCATCATTCTGAGCTTATCTTCATTAAACCGCTCATATGGGTCACCGATAGTCTGAACAATTTTGCTCTTTATATCTCTGATGCCGTCTACGTAATCGATCACTTCTTCTTGGACAGGGTCATAGAGCATGCCGTTTATCGTAAAGTCGCGTCTCCGGACGTCTTCTTGCTCCTCAGAGCTATATATAACCTTGTCCGGATGTCTTCCGTCCGTGTAGCTCTGGTCTTTTCTAAAAGTCGCTACCTCAAATTGATATTTTCCTGTGATTACCAGGATAACGCCGAAGCTAACTCCAATAGGTACGGTATGAGGAAATATCTCAGATACTTCCTCAGGTGTGGCGCTGGTAGTAATATCATATTCTTTTGGCTCTATCCCAAGTAGAGTATCTCTAGCGCATCCGCCAACGCAAAACGCTTTGTGCCCTGCTTTTCTTAGCTCCACAACTACTTCTCTGGCAAAATCCAGAAGCTCGCTCGGGAAGGGTTTTAATTTTTCTAGGTGTTTCATGGTTTCAAATTATCAGTTTTATTGTATATTTTACACGGAATTTATAATAAATATTCTAATCAATATCAATAAGGAATTCATATGAGTGAAAGAACTATCCCAGAGCTAGTTATAAACAAAGTAAAAGAACACGGCACAAGACTCCTCTTTCAACGCAGAGACGGCTGGAGCTGGAAACAGATTACATGGCTTGACTTTGATAGGGAAGTAAAGAATATCGCAAGTTTTCTTTTGGACGCTGGTTTTAACACGGGAGACAGAGCATTAATAGCCTCCTCTAACAGTCTTGATGCAATCGCAACAGAAATCGCTATTTTTCATCTTGGCGGTATTATCGTACCTCTCTCGCAGAATGAAGATTTAGATAAGATAATAGAGACTGCGAATAGTTTGAATACCAAGATGGTCTTTATTGAGAATGACGCACTTTTAGAAGAGATAGTGAATAGATCTGATGAGTTCTCTAGTGCTGAAAAAATAATTTTCTATCCGGATGTAAGAATCAAGCATGATCGTATTATTAATTTTAAATTGGTTCTCAAGTCAGGACTTATGAAAAGAAAGAAGCTTCACGACGATCTAACAAAAGTTTCCGCGAATGTCAGCCCTGATGACATAGCTGCTATATTTACAAACACTGAGGGGGATTCAAAAGAAATCTCACAGGGTGCTATGGTTGAAATATTATCTCAAGCATCAAAAAAATATTCCCAGATAGGGATTGAGGATCAATCCTTTTCTTATATGACTAGTGCCAGCCCCTTTTCTAAGTTTATAAATTATTTGACTCTGTTTATGGGAACAAGGGCTGCAGTTGCCGAATCAAGAAAGGATTTTTATAACGATATTTTAGAGGTCATGCCTACTATTTTGTTTGAAACTAGTGATGGCTTACAAGCGATTTATGATATATCAACATCTAGATTAAATGGTACTTCAAGTGAAAAGAAACTTAGAAAAGATCTTGGTGATAGAATCAAATATATATTTACGGATTCTATGCCTAAAAAAGAGGTTGAAAACCTGTTCTTAAGTGCGGGAGTAAATTTGCTGGAAGTACCTGAGTTAAATCATTTAGCCGATTAGTTCTTAGTTTCCTTTACAGTGCATGTAGCCTCTCCCTTACTAAAACTAACTAACACTTCATCACCTTTTTTAAGCTTTGATGAGTCTTTGACGATTACTTTCTTAGGAAGTTTCTGAGTGATGCTGTAGCCGCGTTGAAGGACTTTCAAGGGGCTGAGCGCGTCTAAATTCCCGGCAAGGTTTAGGAGCTCAGAAGACGCTGAATGTAATTTCGACTGGAATACATACACAAATTCACTTTGAAGTTGATCTACTTCTCTTGCATATAATTCAATTCTATTAGTAAGCGCAAGGGCAATCTGCTCTTTAAAATAAATGAGGGCTTCTTTAAGCTCAAATTTTTCTCTCACTGCTATCTCTGCTGCCATAGAGGGGGTAGCGGCTCTTACATCGGCCACAAGGTCGGCAATTGTTATATCTATTTCATGTCCTACGGCAGAGATTACCGCTACGGGTGATTTTGCTATCTCTCTTGCGACCCCTTCGTCATTAAAAGCCCAGAGGTCTTCTTTTGATCCGCCGCCGCGGGCAACTATAATGAGTTCTATATCTTTTACTTTGTATAATTTACCAAGGGCACTAATAATATCTGCAGGCGCTTCATCTCCCTGCACCCGGGCGGGAGAGATCAATATATCAAGGTTAGGAAACCTTCGGTCTAAAACTTTTAATATATCTTTTACTGCCGCACCGGTGGGAGATGTGACAATGCCAATTTTCTGAGGAAGATACGGTAAAAGACGCTTTCGATCTTCATCAAAAAGCCCTTCTTTTAGGAGTTTTTCTTTTAACTGTTCAAGTGCAAGAGCCTGAGCGCCGACACCTTTAGGTTCTACAGTCTTAACGTTTACCTGATAAGATCCTTGTTTTTCATATACACTAATCTGACCGCATAAAATAACTTCCATGCCGTTTTCAGGTAAAAACTTTATATATTGATTAGCCCATTTAAAACATACTGCAGATATCTGTGTTTCGTTATCTTTAAGTGAAAAGTACCAGTGACCGCTTGCATAGTTCCCTCTGAAGTTTGAGATCTCACCCACGATCCATACATATTCAAATCCAATCTCTTCCTCTATCGTTTCCTTAATCCTGGCATTGATTTCGGAAACCGTAAATATCTTTTCACTTAGCAGTTCTTTAAAAGAGGGGTGGTCTGTCATTGCAATAGAAGTATTTTAGATAGAGCTCGTATAGTCAAGAATTAGGGTTCTTAAATAGCTCTGGATTGCTATCTTTGAGAGGGTTTAAAATATTTGAATCTAATTTGGTTCCGGATAATGATTTCACTTCTTCAAGCTGTTCAAGGGTGAGTTTAGATGCCCCTGTTAAATCAACATCCGTCAGAATAGAATCTTGCAGATTGGCAAGTTTCATATTCGTATTTCTTAAATTGGCACCTGTAAGATCGGCTTTTCTAAGATGAGCTCCTTCAAGCGAAGCCCCTTCCATATCAGCCCCTTTGGAGTTTGATTCCTCTAGGTTGATTCCGTACAGAATGGCATTTCGAAAGTTTGCGCCCTCTAAATTGCCTCCTCTACAGAATGCAAGTTTCATATTCGCACCTTCGAAATTTGCTCCGGCTAAATCTATACCTACGAGGTTCGCCCAAGCTAAATCCGGCACTTCTTCTGGATTTTGATCCCTCCAGTTGTTCCAGAATTCCACACCCTCTTTGATTGCTTTTACGTGTTCTTGGTTAGCCATTTGTTTGAGCAATAGAAATTATTTTTCTATGAAAATTTTAACTGCAGAGTAAATAATATATACAGCCATGATAAAAAAGATAATCCGGCTAAAAAGCCCTTTTATACCGCTGACCTTTATCCCAATCCTCTTACCGCAGCTTGGGCATGTGTCGGTTTTCATGGTTATCTCATATCCGCAGTTATCA
The DNA here is from genome assembly GCA_040880385.1 of Thermodesulfobacteriota bacterium. Taxonomy (GTDB): domain Bacteria; phylum Desulfobacterota_D; class UBA1144; order Nemesobacterales; family UBA2774; genus CR02bin9. Next base: position 7,893 of record JBBDIN010000151.1, read on the forward strand.
CATTTTGTTATGTTCATATATACTTCCTAATCCACTCTTTTAAGTGCAGGTGCTACAAGATTAGGGTGATGTTTTTTTATCACCTCAGCCAGAATTCTAGTAATGTTTTTTATATCCCACTGAGCGCCTTCAGACATCCTCAGATTTATTAAGTGATAAAGCTCCCATAAATCAAAACTTCCCAGGAGCCGTCTGTTATGCGCATTTGTTACAACGTAACTTGCTACTTCAGGCAAGTTATTATCTACGAGTTCATTGTATAGATCCTCACTCTCGGAGACTGCTTTTCTGAGCAAGCCCTCGGTGCCGGACTTCTCTATATGAGGCGGAACAGTGACACCGCTCCCAATACCGGGCTCTTTAGCTATCCAGTTTACTTTTCTGTGACGTAGCAGCTGATGCCAGCAAGCCTCACTTATAACAAACTCCACGTCGTATTTAACTAGTTTAAGCGCATTTACAGGGTTATCGAACTTGCCTAATTTCTCTATGGATTTGTTAAGTATCTGCAGCTTTTCTTCTAGACTTTTACCGTTTATATTTTTTTCTATTTCTGCATAACTTGATAATGAATGTTCAAAGAGTATTGCTTTGACCATCTCATCAATGGACTCAAGCTCAGCATTTGATGAATTTTTGCCTGTCCAGTTTAATAGATTTACTTCGTATGATTTATTCGATGTGTTGCTTGGGCTTGATCCTAGGATTCCATGAGCTATGCCTTCAAGCCTCTGTCTTGTATCGGTGATGTACTCATTTTCATTAGCATATTTTACAAGCGTGGGAACAGAGAACCTTACCTCTTCTTTCATCTCCTGAGCTCTTTCTCTTACCTCAGGATATTTACTAGACAAAAGCTTAGTTAAAGAGTCCTCTATCGCTCTTGCGTTAGCAGTCATGCCAAGATTCGTATACGTGGCAAGATTGAGTGCATAACGTGCATCTTCAAACGCAATCTTCTCAAGCGCTCTGTGGTGAACACGCTCTTCCATTCCCTCTGGTGTAGAGACCGTGTCTTTAAGAAATTCATAAAGTTTGTCATTCAAATCAGAATACAAATCGTACTGGTAATTATTAAGTTCTACATATTTCTTTTTTAATGAACCATGCTGGTCCAATTCTTGGGGAGTATAGAAGTCACCTTTAACGGGGCTTTGATATCTTTGAGAGTACTCTGTGAAAGACATGTACTCGTTTGAAAGCTCAAGTATTGAAGAGAAGAGACGAGATACTTTTTCAATGCCCATGTGAACTGCGGCGTGCTCGGCAACGGAGGCGTGACCATAGTTTAAGACCCACTTTTCGTGGAATTTTGCGGCTCTTTCCTGCCCAAGCTGTTCTTCCTGTATTACGTTTCCTATGTTTTCTCTAAAACCCTTGGGGCTTCTGCTTACATAGGCAAATATTACGGCAATAACCTCTTCAGGGATATTGCTTACCGTATAAATATCTCTATCAATATTTGACGCATATTTTGTAACTTCATCTGAAATTGACTTTTCCTGAGCCATTTGTTCTCCTTACGATATTAATTCCGGGCAATACTAATTCCAGATAATTATTGCCGACTGAGATTGATTATAAAAGGGGCAGGCTAAGTAATGGTAATGCCCTCTTTAATTTTGTTTACTATATAAGTAAGCACTTGTGAAGGTTTACCATAAATTACAGCGTCAACGTGGTCGTCAGCAGGGCTTTGATTCTCACTTATTATAGCTACTTTAATGTTTCTTTCTTTAGCCAGAAATGGAAAAGAAGCCACAGGCTCATGTTCCAGTGACGCTCCTACAATAATAAACATATCTGCGTTATGAAGCCTAATCCAGGCTTCTCTGGCTTCCCAATGTGGAGGAGGCTGTCCGGGAAAAGAAACAGGGGGTTTTAGCTGGTCACTTCCACACTCAATACATTTAGGGACATCGTCCCCCTTTTCTATCATGCTTAAAATTTCATTTATTGAGTAGTCTTTTCCGCAACTTGTGCAATTAACCCACAATAAAGAGCTATTTAACTCAATAACCGAGGAACTGCCTGCTTTATGGTGGAGACCGTCCGTTGACTGTGTGAATATACAGTCCAGTCCCCCAATCATTTCAAGCTCGGCTAGAGCCAGATGAGAGGGACTCGGCTCAGCATTTATAATACTAGGGTGTACCTCATTTAAGTTCTTCCAATACTTAGCCCTTACTTCTTTGTTTTCACGAAAGTCCCTTATATTTGGGTTTAAGCTTGGAGCGGAGAGATCCGGCAGTCCGGACTCAATTGATAGCTCCTCTCCTGTGAGAACAACAATTCTATTAGATTGCTGAATCCACTGTGCTACGGTGCCTGCGACGTCCATTTCCATATGCTATGGATTATACTGATTTCAACCCAATCCTGCAACGAAATATCTTAAAATCTGAAACAGTTTTATTGCCCTTATTTCAGAGATATCAGATTTGGGTACACTATCAGAAAAATTACATAGGACACATATTGAAATACAAACCTAAAGAGATTATAGAATTTAGTGATACAACCTTAATGGTTATCTGGGAGGACGGTCACGAGAGCCTTTATCTATATGAGGATTTAAGGGAGGACTGCCCTTGTGCAACATGTAGACAGCTCAGAAAAAACAGCGAGGACGGGAAGCTGCCTATTAAAAAGACAATACCTCTTAAGCTTAAATCAGAGAAGATAAAGCCCATAGAGATAGAACCTATAGGGCATTATGCTTATAAATTTCATTGGAATGATAAACACGATACCGGTATTTATACGTTTGAATTTCTGAGAAATCTTTGTGCCTGCGAGCAATGCGCTTCAAATAGCGAATAGCTATTCTATACCGAATACGATATTGACTGAAGCTTTTATTGAAATTTCTCCAGCTTCAATTGGCGTTGAGGCCGCCTCAGCGTAAGCCACTTTTCCCCTTGCTGCGAAATCCCCATATATAGGTGTTGGATAGTCATAAGAAGGTGAGATTTGAAATATCTTCGTTATTTGTACACCGGCAGCATTTGTAACCGTGTCCGCTGTAGTTTTTGCATCTCCTACAGCTTTTACGAGAGCCTCGCGTCTATATTCATCTCTTTTAGTTGTGTCAAAGGACAATCCTTGTATGTTATTTGAACCAGCCTCGGCAGCAGAATCAATAAGAGTTCCCAAGTTGCTTAAATTATAAGTTTTTACCGTTATTACATTTGAAGCTCTATAGCCATCGAGCTCAGACTTCTTTATTTGGTTGTTGTATTCGTATACGGGGGACAGGTTGTATCCGGTTGTGGACACTTTATCGTCTTTGCCAATTTGGGCTTTTAGGGCTTTTAGTACTTTACTTGTATTATCTGCATTTTCTTTTTCGGCTGCAGATGCTGTGTGAGCTGTGGTCTCTACTGAAAAACTTATATTAGCTACATCCGGGGTG
>JBBDIN010000152.1:0-11262 GCA_040880385.1 Thermodesulfobacteriota bacterium
AAATTCTTCTACTTGCACTCCTAATTTGCCAAGCTCAGTAGCTATAGCATGAATCCTGTCAGTCTCTTTTACTCTAAGCTCCTTAGCGTCTTTTATTAGAGTTGTGCCTTCTGCAAAGGATGCTGCAACTGCAACCAACGACAGTTCATCAATTGCTTTTGGTATTACATCTCCACTGATCTCTGTAGCATGCAAATTGCTTGAGCGAGCGAGGATGTCTCCGATCGGCTCTCCATTCACACCCCTTTCATTTATGATCTCAATGTCTCCACCCATATTTTTTAGGATATCTATCACTCCGGTTCTTAGCGGATTAATTCCCACGTTTTTTATAAGAACTTCAGAGCCGGGGGTGATAAGAGCTGCAACTATAAAGAAAGCTGCGGAGGATAAATCTGAGGGCACTATAATTTCTCCGGAGTTGATTTTGGAGACCTTATTAATTTTTATGCTATGACCATTTTTCTTTATAGGAACGCCAAGATAAGTGAGCATCCTTTCAGTATGGTCTCTTGAGGGCTCTGGTTCAATAACTTCTGTTTCCCCCTCAGCGTAGAGTCCGGCAAGAAGTATTGCCGATTTTACCTGAGCGCTAGCTACCGGTAGCTCATAACTAATGCCTTTGAGACTGCTTCCAATGATTGTGAGAGGAAGTTTATTGCCTTCTTCGTTGCCGTTAATTTTAGCGCCCATTTGTGCAAGTGGGCCGACAACCCTTTTCATTGGCCTGGCTTGGAGATATTTATCCCCTGTAAGGGTTGATGTAAATTGTTGCGGGCTTAAGAGGCCGATTAAAAGCCTTGTCGTTGTGCCTGAGTTGCCGCAATCTATAATTTTATCCGGTTCTTTAAGACCATGGAGACCATTTCCTTTAACTAAGACCTGGGTTCCACTGATTTCAATTGAAGTGCCAAGGGCACGCATTGCATTTGCGGTAGATAGGGTATCGTCGGATATTAAAAAATCCCTCACTAAAGTAGTACCAGTTGCAAGTGAACCCAGCATGAGGGATCTATGGGATATAGACTTATCCCCAGGTGGAATAATTTCTCCTTTGAGCGCTTTGGAACTTCTTATTATTATTCTATTAGACATATCTTCAAATTTAATAATATACTTTTGTGGATATTCTGCCTGATATTTATCGTAGGTAAAATCATATTAGTTATAATCTAGTGAGAAATTATGATGATTGAATACAATAAACCTAAAATAATTCTCTACTGTTTCGTTTTATCCTTTGCTCTAATTTCGTTTTTCTTTTTAGCAGAAATGAGTGGTGCTGAGCTATGTGGCAAATGGGGAGAAGGGCAAAAAATAGGTGTGCTAGACCATAATTTGATCAATGAAGCAAGTGGTCTTCAGGTATCCAGAAACTATACTGGCAGGTTATATCATATAAACGATTCGGGCGGAGGAAATTTTTTCTATATCTCTGATATCAAAGGTGATACAACACAAAAAATCAGAATAGAGGGCGAGTTTTCTAAAAAATCAGATTTTGAAGATATTAGTGTGGGAAAATGTTTTGATAAATCGTGCTTGTTCATCGGTGACATCGGTGACAACAGAGCAACAAAAGATTTTGTAGAGATTATTATCGTTCCGGAATTAGAGCAATACGGGACTTTTGTAAAACCGCTTAAGAGAATAAAGATTAAGTATCCTGATGGTCCACATAATGCCGAAGGAATGGCTGTTTATCCAAATGGCGACATATATATAATAACAAAAGAAGAAAACCTCAAAGATTTAGAGGCATATCCGGCAAAAATATATAAGTTATCTGCTCAAAAATGGCAAGATGAAGCAAATAAATTAAAAATGTTGGATTATATAGGGGAAATAGATTTACGACTGCTAAACCCTTCAGGCACTGCCTACGGCCATGTTGTCTCAGCATTTGATATAGCCCCTGACGGTAAGAGTTTTATCATTTTAACATACGAGAACGCTATTGAATTTAATATAGATCTTTCCAAGCAACATATAAAACCGACAAGCCAGTTAAAAGAAGGACAGGATTATAATGTAATCGAACTTAGATCCTTACCACAGCAGGAAAGTATTACATATTTACCAAGTGGTCAGAGTTTTTTGTATAACACGGAGTATCACTGGTTCGAGGCTCCTATAATAAAAGTAGATTGTCTGGATTAGCTCCATTCTACTTCATTAGAAAAGCTAAAATTATAGGGGTTGTGATAATTGATAATATAGTTCCAGCCAAAATTATAGACGCCACTGTTTTGGAATCCTGATTATATTTCTCTGCCAGCACAAAGTTAAAAACTGCGGGCGGCATAGCGGATTGTAAAATCACAACTTGAGCTACGACTCCCTCTAGTTTAAATAGCCAAACTACAAGCACTCCAGCCATTACGCCAACCAATACCCGCATACTGCCAAATAAAAAAGACCTTCCTACATGATTAAGTTTTACTTCCGATAGTTTATAGCCCAGAGCGAATATCATAGTGGGTATGCTTGCTTCTCCTAACAGGTCCACGGCTCTGAATAAAGAAGTTGGCATTTGAACATCCGTTACGCTAAGCAGAACGCCTGCTACTGCTGAATAGATTAGGGGAAGTTTAAATATTTCAAGCGGACTTTTCTCGTAGTTTAGTATCGAAATACCGACTGTGTAGTGCAGAACTGTAGTAGAAACCATATAGAGTATTCCAATATTGAATCCTGTTTCACCAAATGCGAATAGAATTAGCGGCAAGCCCATATTTCCAGTGTTTGCAAATAGTACTGGTGATAAATAAACCTTAATAGGTAAACCCATTTTTTTTATTGTCAGGTATCCCACAATTGATGTGACACCTACAATAATGCATACAGAAGCAAATACTGTTCCTGCAAGCCCGATTTCAATTGTATCTTTTGATAGTGAGGAAAGAATTAAAGCTGGTGTGGCAAGGTAGATTACAAAGTCATTTACAGCGGAAAGGTCTATCTTTTTTCTTTTCCCAAAAAGATATCCTAATGCTGCGATGAGGAATACAGGCAATACTACATTAATTATCTCAGTAGATATGGTTATGAATCTCCTTTAAACCCTCAACATTATATTCTGAGTAGGATAGTCATTTTACCAGACAATCTTATTTTGCTTAAAATTTTACTTAGTTGATTGGAGGAAATATTTAGAGATAGTTACCATCTAACTACAGAAGCGCCCCAGGTGAACCCTGCACCAAATGCAGAGAAAACTACGATATCACCCTTTTTCAATCTGCCGCTTTTAACAGCTTCATCAAGCGCTATAGGGACTGAAGCTGATGAAGTATTACCATATCTGTCCAAGTTACTAAAGACTTTTTCTTCAGGCAATTCCAAACGTTTTCTAACTGCCTCTATGATTCTGAAGTTAGCTTGATGTGGAATTAATAAATCTATTTGATCTGGTGTAATACCAGCTTGTTCGATAGCTTCAAGAGAAGAAGACTGAAGGGCTTTTACCGCTTCTTTAAATACTTCCTTACCCTGCATTTGTAAAAAATGGCTGCCGTTCTTAACGCTTTCTTCAGAAGTAGGAATTCTTGATCCGCCTCCGGGCATATAAAGGAATTCCCAGCCGTCCCCATTAGCTCCAAGACAGGAAGATAGGATACCGGGAGTTTCTGAAGCTGTAATGACTGCAGCACCAGCGCCGTCTCCAAATAAAATACATGTGGTTCTATCTTCATAATTCATAATTTTTGATAACGTCTCAGCTCCTACTACCAGAAGCTTTTTAGCGCTCCCACCTTGAATTAATCCCTTTGCCACATGTAGCGCATATATAAATCCTGAACAGCCTGCAAGCACATCAAAGGCAAAGGCATTCTTTGCCCCAAGGAGGCTTTGCAGCACACAAGCTGTGGAAGGGAAGATGAAATCAGGTGTAATCGTTCCGACTATAATACCGTCAATATCTTCGGGGCCAATTGAGGCATCCTCTAATGCCTTGATTGATGCTTCATAGGCAAGATCAGATGATGCTACATCAGGCTCAGCTATTCTACGCTCAGAAATTCCTGTTCTAGAGCGAATCCATTCATCCGAAGTATCAATAATCTTCTCAAAGTCAAAGTTGGATAATACTTTATCAGGTGCAGCTGAACCAATTCCTAAAAACTTTACAAAACTCAAGTTAATTAATGCTCCCGTTGTTATTGATTAGATGTTTTAGAATGATGGCATATTATCAGGTAATCAGCCTATTTTGTCAAACGATTGTGAAGCTTTGTCAATGAGAGACGTTAACTCCGATTTGTCATCCATACTGAGCACTATTTTTTTTGAGTATAGGACTTGAGTATCGTATAGCAGCATATCAAAATGATCCTGATGCGTAAGTTTTTTAAGCAACTCTAATTCCTGGGGGGATTCTGTATTGAAGAAATAGTCAAACTTAAATGGATTATTGGATACGGTATTGATATCAATATGCATTGCTATGGATGGAAACTCCGGTCTTTCGATCAACTCAAAATTTAAAGTTATATTGTTAATGTTGTTGAGTTGTAATAATTCCTCTCGAGAACTTATAATAATTAGAGTTGCCATTTGGTTTAAAGAAATGAAAATGCAACCCGATTCAATCATTGAAAGAGATATTTCGGTATCGAAAGAAAGCTCTATAGTGTCAATCTTGCTATCTGAGTTTCTAAATAGCGGTTTTAGAATCAAGTTTAGCAACGGCAATCTCCTGCGTTGTTGAAGTTTAGTTTTAGATGGTATTTTATCGCTAAATTATAGTCATATCCTGCAATTAAGCATAGTAAATTTATAAAAATGAGATAAATTTTGGTGATAGGCGCAAATTTTCACTTGACATATACATACAAAATTTATTAGTATCAAGGTATCAGTTAGAAAAGTTAATCAAGATATATAATTGATTTTATGGGTTTGGGTTTTGTAAATACTCCAATAAATCATCTTAATATAGGTTTTAGTTAGAAATTGATATAGAATAATCTAGAATTATTATTAACTTAATAAGGAGGAGATAAAGATGTGGACACTAATTATACTGGGCTTGGTTTTTCTAGGATGGTATATCATGTCACCGCAAGGAGAGGCTGAAGCTGCACCAGAAGCTCCATCAGCGCCGGCGCCAACAGTAGATAATGCTGTAACTGATGGTAGTGAATTTTCTTCAGCTGCTGCGCCTGTTGCTGCTGCAGAAGCACCTGCTGCAGAAGCACCCGCTGAAAGTGCAGGCTCTAGCGACGACGATCCATTTAAGGCTCCATAAAAAAGGGATAGTCTTAAGTTAACTTATTTAGGTTAACCTAACTACTCTATTCTTGGGCTTGAATTGTAATCTAAACTATTATTTCTTTTTTGGTTTTTATAAGTAGCCAAAGGAAGAATACTCCGCCTATAGATGCTGTAATTATCCCGACAGGAATTTCGACTGGACTAATTATAGTTCTGGATAACGTATCTGCAGCGGTTAAAAATGTAGCTCCTAGAAGAAAGGAGCTTGGCAGGATAATTCTATTATCTACTCCCAATAGCATTCTCAATATGTGAGGAATTATAAGTCCGACAAACCCGATTGGACCTGTAACTGCTATTACGGCTCCTACCGCAAGCGATGTCGCAAAATAAATTTTCTTTTCCATCCGCCTGACATTTACACCTAGAGATGATGCCACATCATCGCCTAGACCAAACAAATTCATATCTTTTGTTAATGAAAGCAATATTGCGCAGCCCGGTATTACAAATATCAGAGTTTTCCAAACCGTATCAAATCCGACTACGTCTAAGCTCCCCATTATCCAGCGCATTGTTTGCAGAGACTCCGTGAAAGTGGAGAAAAACTGTATAAACATGACAATTGACGCATATAGAAAGTTGGCAACTACCCCAGCTAGAAGTAATCTGCCGGTTGCCACTACTCCGCCTACTTTTGAGATTGTATATACGAATAACATTGTTAATATAGAAAAAACGAAAGCAGAAATAGAAATCATAGAAAATCCTAAAATACCCACAGCTAGACCCGATCTAATTGCTAGGAGCGCTCCAAGAGAAGCCCCTCCTGCAATTCCTAATGTAAAAGGGGAGGCAAGTGAATTTCTAAAAAGAGCCTGCAGAGCAGCACCTGCTAAAGCAAGTGTGCCCCCTGCAATTGTTGCCATTAGCACTCTAGGAATTCTAATTTGAAAAAAGATGGTTCTAGATAATTCATCTATATTCGAGATAGCTTCAAGCGGTCCTATGCTATAGGTTCCGCTGAAAATTGATATAAATGCAGTGATTATCCATAATATGAATAATAACGTCATTGAGACTACAAATTTTCTATTAGTGCTCATGGTTAGTATCTATCGGTTTTCCCATGTACTGGGTGGAGTATGAGTATTATTGGTTTGGAAAAACAAATACTCTCCCGTTCTCCTTTTTTACCACAACTTCAATTCCATATGCCAAGCTAAGTATTTCGCTGTTAATAATTTGATCGGCTCTACCTTCAGCCAGTATACTGCCGTCCTTAAGTATCATTATGTCGTCAAAGTAAAATAGTGAGGAGAAAATGTCATGCGTAGCTGCGATTATAGATATTCCTTTGTTTTCTTTCAGATGTCTCAATATATTCATAACTTCAGTTCTATGCTTTACATCAAGATAAGTAGCAGGCTCATCTAAAATCATAATCCCCGGTTCTTGAACAAGGCCTCGAGCTATAGAAGCAAGCTGTCTTTCTCCCGACGATACTTCATTTATTAACCGGTCTTTAAGGTGTGATATCCCTACTGTTTCCAGAGCATTTTTGGCAATCTCATTGTCTTCTTCTCTTTCAAATTCAAACCTGCCTATATATGGAGCTCTGCCCATTAACACAACTTCCCTTACCGTAAATGGGAATGCAAACATAGGATCTTGGGGTATATAGGCTATTCCCTTTGCGATCTCTCTTCTATCCATCTTTGAGAGTTCTTGATCATTAAATAGAGCTTTACCGCTTTTAGGTTTAAGTACTCCACAAAGGATTTTAAGGAGTGTAGATTTCCCGGCCCCGTTTGCACCCAAAATCCCAAGCATCTTCCCAGGTTTTATAGATAGGTTAATTCCGCTTAGAACAGAAGTTCCGTTATAAGAAAAACCTATGTCAGTGCAATTAATTATAGCTTCCATATTTCTCTTTTATCTCAGGGTGAAGGATATCAGTTAATGTTTGAGCCCCATCGACGATTCTTTGGCTTGGATGCAGCAGAACCTTACTTGATAGAATGTGGACTTGATTATTCTTTACAGCTTCAACTTGTTTGAGAGTGCTCCAAATAGCTAAAATCTCAGCTTCGCGATCTATTTGTTGATGATTTATTTCTATAATTACATCAGGGTTAAAAGTGAAAATTGCTTCTTTTGTGATCTTGAGCGCATTTCTTTCATTTTCAACTACATTTTCACCACCGGCCAATGTGATAAGTTCATCAATATAATTATTTCTTCCTATAACATATATGTCCTCTAGAGTTCCAGGATTTCTTCCTACCACTATCATTACGCTTTTTTTCTTTGTGTTTTTCGTTTTTTGTTCGATCTCATTAAGATCTGATTGGATACCTAAAGTTAATTTTTTTGCCTCTTCACTTTCCCCCAGGATTTCACCCAAGCCCGATATCGCTTGTATTATATCGTTGATTGAATCATTACTTTTAGCTATAAAAGTTTTAAGACCGAGGGTCCGCAGTTTATCACCGAAACTTATATCCTGGTCTTTCATTAAAACAACCAAATCAGGTTTTAATGCCAAAATGGCTTCATAATTTGGGTTAATCCATCCACCTATTTTGGGTAAGTCGATAACTTGTGGTGGGTATTCATCAAAGATAGTAACGCCTACAACCTGATCCATATATCCGAGTGCATAAATAACTTGAGTAAGGTTTGGAGATAGGGAAACTATGCGCTGGGGTTTATTATCTGAAAAGCTATAACTTGTTGTAATAATTATAAATATAGCAGCTAAAAATGTTTTTTTGATGAATTTTGATATCATGATTATCCTGAAAATAGTTGTAGCTGCATATAGTTTCTGAGATTAATAATTGACTCTGGCGGAGGACTATAGTTCTTGATAACTTCAGGATGTATGGCTTTTGCCAGTATCTCAAGCCCGTCAACTATTCTCGGACCAGGTCTGCTAAAATACGAGTTGGCATCGACAACATAAATCTCCCCTTTGTTTGTCGCGGGCATTGCAAACCACTCGTCTTTGGAAGTTACTGCATCCAATTCGTCAATGGTTTTTTCGATATCAAAACCACAAGGCATAATAAAAAGCATCTGAGGCGCAAACTCCGCAATTTCTTCCCAGGTAGCTTTAAATGAAGGCTCCCCGGCTTTTCCGAGGCCGTTTTCCCCGCCAGCGATTTCTACCATTTCAGGCACCCAGTGTCCCCCAACAAAAGGAGGATCAAGCCATTCAAGACAAAACACCCTGGGACGGTCTCTTTCGTTTTCAAGTTGTGATCTAACTCTCTCGACTCTGGCTTTGAGCTTATCCGTGATTTCAATTGCTTTTTCTTTAGTTCCAGTAGCCTCACCGATTGTAATTATCGTATCAAAAATTTCATATATAGTTGTCGGCTCTAAAGAAATTATTTCAGGTTTATGACCGAGTACCTCAACGGCCTCGATCACCTGATTTCCTGATACTGCGCACACTTCGCAAAGTTTCTGCGTTAAAATGATATCGGGGTTAGCTTCTTTAAGGGCGTCTTTATCTACAAGATAAGTGCTCTTTCCTTCCATTGCATTTTTAGTTACGAGATCATCAATCTCTTTGCTAGAGAGTTTCTTATGGTCAAGAAAGCTCATGATAACAACCTTCTTTTCTTTAACCTCAGGCGGATAGTTGCACTCGTGTGTTATACCGACCAAGCTATCACCCAGACCCAGTTCATAAACAATTTCTGTCGTACTCGGAAGAAATGAACAAATGCGCATAGTTTAAATCCCCATCTTATCATATTTTGGGGAGAGGTAAGCAATTAAAGCTCCCCTCTCCCAATACAATTATCATTAACCGGATTACTTACTTATGCAAATCTTTACTGCGTCTGAAGAGTTGTGTCGACAGATCCCAATTGTTCGCTTATTCCGGTTATAAAATATAGGTCCGCCCCGGTAAAGTTACCCCCCGGTCTAATAGCAAGAGATTGTACTCCATCAAATAGTTGCGAATTAGGATCATCTCCTCTAATTCCGGCAGGGAATGGAGTGATATATGGAAACGGGTCTACCTGATCTGTATTCGTATCGAGAACAGCTATTTGATCCGAGTTAAACAGGCTAGTAAAAAGCAGATTGTCCTTAATTACAATATCCGCAGTATTGTTCAATCCTGTAAGATCAGTGATTACAATAGGATTTGCAGGGCCGTTAATTACAGTGCCTTCAAAAAGATCAACTTTTAACAGCGCACCGACTAGGCCTAATCCTGTATAGCCGAAGCCGTCTGATGTCGCCGTGAGATTATTTGGAAGACAGACTGTAGGATTTTGCTGGCTAAGAGGGATATCTATTGTGTCAAAAACCGTATCTGTATCAGTATTAATAATATCAATTGACGGTGGGAAACTGGTGTCGCAGGTAAACTCTAAAGTGTCAAAGTCAAATAGTATGTTCCCATTGTTTAGAGCATATAAAATCTCGTCTATTTCTACCATACTGGTCGTGTTGGAGCCGGTAGCGGCTATTGTATCTACAACCTGATTAGTAGCTGTGCTTAAGACAGTTATAAAACCGTTACCATTCGGACTGAAATTTTCATCCAAATTATTATTGGAAATATAAACTTTATTGTTTGCAATCAATACACCTCCAGGCTCTTCAAAAGTATTTGATGGTACGTTAATTACATTCTGGCATGGTGTAGTATTTCCCTGGTCTTCCGCGCTAACTATTAGTGTCTGACAAGCACCAGTAAAAATATTTACTACAGCAACACTTTGACCAGTGTTGTTAGCCACATAAGCCTGGTTGTCTCCAAAGAAATCCATTGAAATAGGGTTAGAGCCCGGAGGAACTACAATAGTTCCTAGTGACTGAGGAGGATTCTGGTTTAATTCAAATATCTGAATATTATTTGAAAATCCGTTTATTACATAAGCTCTGCTGCCTCTAATCTTTATATCCGCAGGTACACTGCCCAGAGTTGCAAGATTGCGCTCTACGGCATTTCTTAGAAGCGTTACTCCAATAATAGTATCGAGTACTACATTCCCATTATTTGTTACAAGAACATTGAACAAATCATTCGTGTTTCCTGTAAACGTAGGATCAAAGCTGCCGTCAGGAAGACCGAAAGTTGTTTGCGTTTCCAAAGTGGTGAGATTGGTAACTTCGACCGTGCTACCTGGAGGTACTGCTCCTTGTGTACCGCCGACTTTTATAGTTTGGTTTTGTCCGGCGCGTTCGGCTACTGCCAAAATATCCCCTGTTGGTACAAAACCACCACCACCGCTGCCACCGCTGTCACAGCCTATAAAAACTGCTCCGAAAAAACTAAAAACAAGTATTGTTAATAACAGTCTCATACTATTATCCTCCTTTGTGTTGTTTGTTTTCTATTTGTCAAAATTAACCCCTGCTGTTACAAAAAAAGTTCTTCCCGGTAGTGGAAAGTCGAGCGCGTCCCTGACGTCAAGATTGTTGAAAAGGTTTTTTACTTCGAAAGATGCAAATATGCTTTTCCATTCCCCTTTAACTCCAATGTTATGGGTTGTTCTGGGGTCAGTGGTTTTTGAGTTAGGAAATGCGCTTAACGGAATACTATCGACATAGTGCGTCTCCCAAAATACTGCTGCTATGCTACGGCTCAATACAGCTCGGAAATCGGCTTTATTACGTGGTCTCCCAGGAAGCTGAGCTCCTGTGTCTTCAATCTCACCAGATAAGAATGTATAAGCACCATATAATTCAAGGAAATCAAAAGGTCTTAATATCAGGCTCGTTTCAACTCCCTGCTCGTCAACGTTTCCTACATTTCTGGGTTCTATCCTTTGAGCGCTTATAAAGACAAATAAAATGAGATCGTCTATATGGTTTCTGAAGTATGTAACTTCTAGAGCAGCTTTAGGATGGGAAAGTAGTACACCTATATCAAAATCATAAGATGTCTCTGGTTTGAGATCGGGGTTGCCCCCGATAAAACCTTCTTCAGGAAAGAATAGCTCACCAAAACTAGGCGCTCTAAAGGACCGCCCGATGTTTGATTTAAATGAAAGATATTTCTTGGGAGTTACA
>JBBDIN010000153.1:0-11083 GCA_040880385.1 Thermodesulfobacteriota bacterium
AAAGAGTCCACGCCAATAACTTGAAAACCTTCTTCTAAAAGCTTCTCTGAAAGACTTGAGCCTATAAAACCTGCTACACCTGTAACTAATACTTTCATAAACCTTTTTTCTCCATTTTGGCTATCACTATACCTTATCCGTAGTAGAATTTGACAATAATCAAAATAACATTAGTATGAAAATATGAACAATACACTAATAATATCACTATTTTTGGCTGCTGCCTTTATATTACCAAATTTATGCCATGCCCTTCCCGCACCTTGCACTCAGGAACAACTTCTAGAAAGCTCAGACTTTGCTATAGAAGGAACTGTAACGAAAGTTGAATGTGAGGCGCCTTATGAATCTCAGGAATGCAGCGCAAAGGATGACGCCAAATCATTCGTTCCTGAACTCTTGGCAAAGTGCACAGCATATGTAAAAGTGTCGGAGAATATAAAAGGCCAATACGGTAAAGGTGACGAAGCCGTCATTCCATATTTACAACTTGTGCAAAATTGTGAGAACGGAACACATATAATACCGGGAAGCCCTGTGAAAAATTTTGTTCCTAACTCTTTGATAAAATATTACAATTCTGAGCAATGTAAGTACTGGAACTATTTGCAAATCTCCGCTCCCCCATCAAATAATTGAAACTGACTAATTAACCGAACATATAAGCGATGTTAAATCTTAAATAGGTGCCAATCTAAATATTCCAATGACTCTGAGCCCGTTTGAACTCGAAATTTATCAGAATATTCTAAGCTCTATAGCAGAAGAAATGGGCGTTGTTCTGATCAGAGCAGGATTTTCTCCTAACATAAAAGAGAGGAGAGACCTGTCATGCGCTATATTCCAATCAAATGGCGATATGATTGCTCAGGCGGCTCATATTCCGATACACCTCGCGTCTATGAGTTTTGCAGTTAGAGCTGTTTTAGATATGCCGGAAATAAGTGAAGGGGATGTTCTCATTTTAAACGACCCTTTTAGGGGTGGAACTCACCTGCCGGACATTACATGTATTATGCCGGTATTTTATAAAAACAAATTAGAATTCTTTGTCGCATCCCGTGCACATCATGCAGATATTGGCGGGCTTACTCCAGGCTCAATGCCACTCTCAACTTCTATTGATCAGGAGGGAATTCTGATACCCCCTTCTAAACTCTACAAGAAGAGAAAGCTTAACAAAAAACTCTTCAGCGAAATCCTCGCATCTACCAGAGACCCTCAAGAGCGGGAGGGAGACTTCAATGCTCAAGTGGGAGCTGTAGAATTAGGAGAGAAGAGATTACTTGAAACAATAGAAAAATACTCCCTTAAAAAAGTTAAACAGGCCGGTGACGAGCTGCTGGATTATAGTGAAAAGATAATGAAAGAAGTTATAAAGCTGATACCAAATGGAACTTATGCATTTGAGGATTACTTGGACGACGATGGCGTGGGTACGAACAAAATCCCTATAAAGGCTAAAGTCACAATCAAGGGACAAAGAGCCAGGGTTGATTTAAGAGGAAGCTCCGCTCGAGTAAGGGGCAATCTCAATACCCCATACAGTGTGACGACAGCCGCTGTGATTTATGTATTTCAGTGCCTGGCTCCTTCATCAATGCCTCTTAACTCTGGTCCGCTTAGAGTAGTGGAAATAATTGTAGATGATAACTCAATACTTAACGCAAAATATCCGGCAGCCGTTGTTGGGGGGAATGTCGAAACTTCTCAAAGAGTTGTTGACGTAGTATTTGGAGCTTTATCAAAAGCAGTGCCAAAGAAAGTACCCGCTGCAAGCGCCGGCTCTATGAGCAATTTCACCTTTGGAGGAATCAATCCTAAAACCGGAAAAAATTATGCCTATTATGAAACAATAGCGGGTGGTATGGGGGGGCGATTTGGATTGGACGGAGTAAGCGCAGTTCAAACGCATATGACAAATACTCTAAACACCCCTATAGAATCGCTTGAGCGGGAACTTCCGGTTATGTTAAATTCTTATTCAATTAGAAAAAACAGCGGGGGACAGGGGAAATATCGAGGTGGAGACTCTATAGTTAGAGAGTATAAATTTCTCTCTGATGCAACAGTGTCTATGATTACTGAACGCAGAAAGTTCTCCCCTTATGGAATAGAGGGCGGTGAAGCAGGAAAGAAAGGAAAAAACAGTTTGATTAGAGAGGGCAATGCTTCAAAAATTGCCCCTAAAGCGAGTTTTAAAGTAAAAAAAGGAGACAGCATAAGGATTGAAACCCCTGGGGGAGGCGGATGGGGCAAACCTGAATAAATCTTTAAACAAAACTATGGAATATCCAAAACTAAATCCGATAGAGGCATTTCCGGTTGAGCACGAAGGACAAAGGGTTATCTGCCTAAGAGACCCGAATCGTGTGAGCGATAAAGTAATGCTAATATCGCCTGAAACTGTATTTATCATTAGCCTATTTGACGGCATTAACTCAAGAGAAGAAATACAAGCTAAATGCGAAGAGAGGTTTGGTGAAAGAGTGCCGCCTGAAGAAATGGAGCAGTTAATTAATCAGTTAGATGATGCGCTTTTTTTAGATAGTAAAAAGTTCAAAGAATATAACAATAAAATAGTAGAAGATTTCCACTCTTCAATTATAAGGCCGTCAAGCCAAGCCGGGCTTTCCTATCCGGAAGATATTGTGGAATTAGACAGTTGGTTTCAGAAGTTTTTCAATGAAGCTCAGGATAGTGACACATATGTAAAGCCGAATGGCACACTTATAGGTTTAATCTCCCCACATATCGACTTTACCAGGGGCGGTCATCTTTATGCCAAAGCCTATAGAGAGCTCAATGAGAGTTGTGAAGCAGATACGTATATTATTTTTGGTACTTCACACTATGCAGAAGTAGATAACCCTTTTATTTTAACTAGAAAAAGTTTTGAAACCCCGCTCGGCATATCGGATACAAATAATGAGCTTATTGATAGTTTAGTTAGAGACTGTAATTGGGATCTATTCGACGGAGAGATCTCCCACCGAACAGAGCATTCTATCGAATTTCAGGTTGCATTCCTTCAGTATGTTCTGAGAGAGAAGAAGAATTATAAAATTGTTCCGATACTTTGCAATTCATTTCATAGTCTTGTTCAGGAAGGAAAATCGCCTGTAGAAGATAAAAGGATATCTACATTTCTCGAGTCACTTTCAAAGATAATAAGTGAATTGGGTAACAAGGTATTTATCATTGCAGGAGTGGATATGGCACATGTGGGTCCTAAATTTGGAGACAAGGAACCCGTGAATGATCTAATTCTGAGCCGTATAAAAGAAAGAGATATGAACAGTTTACAATATAGTGAAAAATTGGATGCGGAGGGTTTTTACAGATCAATTGAAGAGGAAAAGGACTGGAGAAAAGTTTGCGGTCTATCATCTATTTACGCGACCCTAAGCACAATTGAAGCAAAAAAAGGAAAACTCCTGGATTACGATCAGGCTCTTGAGCCGGACACTGGGTCTGTAGTAAGTTTTGCAAGCATGGGGTTTTATTCCTAAACGACATGTCAAAAAAATTCTTAATCATAGACGCACACGAAGATATAGCATTTCACTTGAACTACTTCAAAAGGGATTTTGTAAACCCCGACATGCCGTGCATGATTACCCTTCCCTGGCTTAAGGAAGGTAATGTCAGGATGGTATTTAACACCATATTCATACACCCTAAGCATAAACCCGATAAGACAGTACAATCCGGATTAGACCAGCTTTCTAAGTACGAAGAAATCTATAAGACTTTTCCGAACGATGTGTATCAAATTTTAAAGGCTGAGGATTTAGCTAAATTTGGACAGGACTCCAAGATAGGTTTTCTAACGTTGATTGAAGGAGCTGACCCCATTGAAAGCGTATCCAAGTTAGACGAGTTTTACGATAGAGGAGTTAGGGTCATAGGGCCTGCATGGAACAACAAGAATCAATACGCATCGGGCAACGATTCAGAAGACGGTTTATCTCAAGAGGGAATCCAATTAATCAAAAGGATGAATGAGTTGGGAATCACTTTGGACTTGTCACATCTAAATGAGAAATGTTTCTGGGAATCAATAGAGCTTACCGATCTGATTCCTATAGCGACCCATTCAAACGCAAGGGCCTTAACTGACCATCCGAGAAATTTGGGAGACGATCAGCTCAAGGCAATCTCAGATAGGGGTGGCGTCATTGGCATAGTTCTTTACAACTATTTTCTAAAGATTGGAGACAACAAACCTACTCTGGAAGACGTATTTGCTCATGCGGATTATATGATCAATCTCTGCGGCGAAGACCATGTGGGAATTGGAAGCGATATGGACGGGGCAAGGATTGAGGATTTTCCTCAAGAGCTTAAAACCATAGCAGACCTTCCTAAGATAGCCCAATTTTTTATTGATAAGGGTTATTCACAAGAGCGGGTCACAAAAATTATGAGCGGAAACTTTCTCAGAGTATTGGATCAAAATCTCTAACTACATAATCGGCTTTTTAAGATAATCACAATCTTTCAATCACAGCATCGGCAAATTCCTGGGTACCTAAATCACCGCCTAGATCACGGGTTGTGGCGCCTTGTTCAATAGCTTTATTATAGGCCTTTCTAATCTTGCCAGCGCATTCTGCGTAATACTCTATGCCTTCGTTATCAGCTAGGTAATTCAGCATCATCACACATGACATCAGAAGCGCAAGGGGGTTGGCAATATTTTGACCCGCGATATCAGGGGCAGAGCCGTGAACAGCCTCAAAAACGGCAATGTTATCACCAATATTGGACCCAGGCACAACCCCAAGCCCGCCGACTAAACCAGCGCAAAGGTCGCTTAGTAAATCCCCGTATAAATTTTCAAGTAGTAAAATATCAAACTGTGTAGGGTCCTGAACTATTTTCATACAACCAGCATCAATAATCATTTCCTGATATTCAATATCGGGATATTTTTCGCTCACTTCTCTGGACTTTCTGATAAAAAGCCCGTCCGTCAATTTCATAATATTAGCTTTGTGAAACACCGTGACCTTTTTTCTATCTCTCATTCTTGCGTATTTAAAAGCTTTCTCCGCAATACGCGTACAAGCCTTATCCGTAGCAACCTTCATACTCATTACAACTCCCGGCGATATGGTATTTTCCACGCCGCTATATAAGCCTTCAGTATTTTCTCTGATTATTACGATATCTACGCCTGAGAAACGAGTCTTTACGCCGTTTAAATTTCTAATAGGCCTAACTGCTGAATAGAGATCCAACGTTTTCCTCAACTGGACGTTTACCGAGGTAAATCCCTCACCTATAGGAGTAGTACAAGGGCCTTTTAAAGCGACTCTATGCTCTTTGATTGCATCTATAGTGCTATCGGGAAGTACATCGGGTCCATCTTCTAGAGTGGAAAGACCTGCTTTACGCTCAACCCAGTCTATCTCTGCACCCGAAGCAGCTACCACTTTTTTAACCGCTATCGTTATATTAGGACCAATTCCATCACCGGCAATTAGGACAACTTTACGTTTACTCATATGGGATATTGAACCAGATTAACTCTATTTATCAAGTTGCAGAGAATTTTAATTTGTATGATACATATATGGGGGGGGGGAACTACCTTTTCTTTATGTTACAAGAGCTTTAATTAAATGAACTGTACATCAATTCTCTTTTATTGCAGATAGCAGGCATACTAATACTAAGTCCTTAACCAATTCCTCACTATAGGTTAATTTAAATCTAACGAAAATATTGTCTTAAGTTAACAAAAGAAATGGTTACCCAACGACTAAGCTCTTTTTACAAAACTATAAACGTAACGTTCTTATTCGCTGTAATAGTCATAATTACAAGCATAGCGCTCCCACTCATATTTAGAGAAGAAATAATAACAGTTGGAAAAACTTTACTTATAACATACGGACAGGACAGAATTGACTTTATTCTGTATATATTAACGACAATAAGCAGCACGCCGATTGCGCTGCCGGTCTGGATTTACGCAATTTTAGGATCAATGTTGGGTTTTGAGCCCATCCGGCTAATAATCGTTATGGGATTAGGATCTATGACAGGTTCTACAATCACCTATTATATTGCTCGATACTTTGGAAAATCCAAATTCATAAAACGAAACTTCCCTAATATAGAAAATCATCCCTGGACTGAGGGAGGTTCATTCTGGGTAATAAGTCTGATATTATTTACAGGAGCCGCCTCACCAATACCGTTTGATATATTGTATGCAGCATGCGGATTGAAACGTTACCCTATATTGTTGTTTGCACCTATAATATTTATCGCTTTTATTATTAAGTTTGCATATTTGTTTTATGGATACGAACTAATCAAATCTCTTTCATTCATAAATTTATGAATCAGACTTCCTTCTTAAGGCGTTTGCCGTGTATATAGCAACCAAACGAGCTACTAAGAATGCGATAAAAAGCTGCCCTACAATGGCTTCAAGCACCGAGATGATCCTGCCTTCAGACGTTAAGGCGGTAATATCTCCGTAACCCAGAGTGGTTAGAGTTGTATAGCTGTAATATATTATTTCATTTGAAGTAAGAGAATTAACAGCTTCTGCGTTGTTATTAACAAAAATAATTCCCGGTGAGACATATTCTAGGAAACCGTAGATCGAAGTCCATAGAAGCCCCAATAGCAAGAAAACACAAACCGCTCCGTATAAAGTATCGGTAGATACCTTCTCGGAATGCAGGATGTGATCGGTAATTGTTCCAGTTATAAAAAGAAAGAATAATACGCTAGCAAAAATAGTTTCGGGAGACCTGGTGAATATCCATTCTGAGAGAAACCAGGGCAGTCCCAAGACGATTAGTATAATTACATTTCTTTTATTTCTGCCAGCAGCGTATATTCCTAAAACAAATACTATAGTACTTGCAATATTAATTACTAGATATCCATATTTATGCCCTTCCAGAATCGCAGAAAGAATGAGCAATATAATAATGGACATCATAAAGTTGAACATTCTGTATCTTATTGAACCCCGAACGAGCCTAAAGAGACCAGGGTTATCCGTGTTAAGCATAATTCAGTCCTCCACAATAATATGAACTATCTGCTAATATGCGCCAACTAGTTATTAGATTAGATACACCAATAGCATCCCGTTAATTAATACTGAACTCAAAATCACTTTGAGTTCAGGAATATCAAAGATACAGAGGCATATTGCTATCTAGAGTTGAACAATAAATCGCTGATAATGCTATCAATTGGAAACTGTGCAAGTAGAGGTATTAACAGATGCGTTACCATTTATATTAGTACCGCCTCTACCGCCGCTTATTGAACACTGATTTTGTGGATCTACATCTACAATTGAATTGCCGGCTGCATTAATCCCGAATTGATTAGTGGACTGAATAACGATTGTGTTGTTTATAGGATTTGAGGTCTGTCCGATGCCTATAAAAGCGTCATCAAGCGCAACGATTGCGTCTCGGTTACTGGATATCAGGATTGCCTCGTCAGCCTCGAGTACTATAGAGCCTGTGGATTGAGCCCGCACCCCTTCCCTGCAGTCAGTTATGCTGATGCTCTTTACCCTATAGGTTATAAGACTACTGCCACTCGCAAACATACAATTACCACCGTCTCCATCAAGATTGAATTCAGCCTGGCTCTCATTGTAATCTATAGTCTGGCTGCCCGAGAATGAGATAGGATCTTGAAAGACTTGCCAACGGTCAATTATTATTAGTGTTGGGTTTAATTGAAGTGTAATATTTAAATTTGTTACGCTTTGGTCAATTACTTGAATATTAGGTCTTTCGGCATTAAAAGTATCAGATTCAAACCTTAAAGTAACTACTCCGGTCGATGAGCTGAATCTTATTCCAAAGTTCCCAAGTGAGTTAACAGTAGTTGATCCTTTTCTGCTACTCCCTTCTAAGACTACAACTGTAATCTTACCGAACTGTGAGGGGTTTGAAACAATCCCTTCAAGTAATATATTCCCTGAACCGCCACTCCCGCCATCACAGCTTGAGAAGATCAATAACAAAGCAAATAGAAATAACCCAAAAAATTTATTCTTGTGCATGACTACACCCCTCTTTATATAATTTTTGGTCTTTATATAATTTTGTAGACTGAACCTACCCTTTAACTATAACCATAACGTAAATAGAATTATACAACCAAAAACGATTAAATATATCACCCTCATAATTTTTTCTATTTTTTGCGAAGTTGTTTTTGCCATCAGATGACATTTACTTTTATCTACTACAATTTCCAACATTCCAAACACAAGTGACAACTTATAATTGCTTCTAAAATAAAAAAAGCCGGAACGTCTAATTAATAGTTTATAGGCGCTCCGGCTTATAGTTGTTAAGTTTCTGTGATAAAGCTTGCCATTTACCTCTCGCTTCTTCTTACGCTTGCGAATTGACGAGCTGCTTCGGGTAGTACTTTGTTAATATTCTCAGGCGTCGGATCAAGATTGTTGATCTCAACTATAGCCCTTGCCATACCTTGAATAATTATTTTTCTATCTGCGTTCTCAGCATTAAAGGCAGAAGTTTCTGCAGGATTGAGGGTGGTCTTTTTAACTAATAGCCCCTGGCTACCTTCAGCAACCTTATTTTGGGAGATCATTTGATTTATAACATTTACGCGCTTACCTCTGCTTTTATAAGCATCAATTACCTGAGGCATTGCTCTGATTTTCTGGGCTATTTGCTGAGAGATATTTCCCTGAGCCCAGGCGTAGTTGCTAAAATCAAGGGATATTTCCCGCTTAATCACTACTACCTTAGTCTCAGATAATGCAGGTTCATCTGGATATATATTTTTGCTCTGAGGCTCTGGCGTAGGACTTACAGTCTTAGGAACTTTATCCGTATCTTCGTCCTGCTCTAAGAACTCCTCTTCCAGACTGGAATATGCATCCCTAACCTCTTCGGCAGGGAAATACACATTAACGGTTATAGTTGCGCAAGAAACAATAAGGAAACACGTAAATAGTACTAACGGTTTGATAATATTCATTGCTAATCTCTCCATAATTTCACCTCTCTTAATTTGTTTCAATCGTAGGCCCACCACTCTCTGATCTTCTCGCTAATTCTCTTATTACCGAGAGCATATGCAAGATAGTAATAGAATTTTGCACAGAGTCCACCTGGATCGACAAGTTTCTTATCCCTAATATGCTATTTGAAACATCAAACTCTTTAAAAGTAATTAAACCATCTTTAATATAACCTGAAATATTACCGTTATCATATGAACGATTAGATCCAAGTATCAATCTTTCCTTAGCTCCTAGTTTGTCTAAAAGAGCTTTACCAATCTTGCGCTGTTCCTTGCTTGATTTCTTAGACCAGAACTTAAAGGGTCCATTTATTGTACTAAGCTCTGCGCCTTTCCCGCTTATCCATATAAGACCGTTTAGTCGGCCTGTTATATACTCTTGGGTTGGGGAGATTTTCTCTGATATGCCTTCAAGACTAATCTCATCAAACAATAGAGAAAGATTATATTGGCTCTGATCCTGATTCAGTTCTAACAATCCTGCGCCGTATAAATTGCCTCTAAATAAGTTGGAAATTAATCTTCTTAAGTTTATTTTTTGCCTGTCGATTTCAAGCGCAACTTCTACGTCTTCAAATTTTAAGATACCGTATTCAATCCGCTTAATATTTAGAAAATCTAGATCTTTTTCCAGATTAGCTTCTTTAAAAGATTTGAGAAATTTTTGAAATAGGCTTTTTGATAATTTCAGGTTTGCGCCCATGAGGGTTGCTAAAGGATTTTCTGAGCTGATGTTGTCTTTTATTGTTATTGTCCCGTTTATTCCGTCCACAGTTAATGGGGCTCCACTATAATCACCTGATATTGAGCCATTTTGTAAGCTTACTTTACCACCCCACCTGCTCTGTGGATAAAAGAGGTTATGGAAAACCAAGTCCATACCGGCATATCCTTTGGTTTTGAGATCTCTGAAATTCTCAGGAATAACTGGGGTCAATAATGCGACGGCATCTGAAATAACAACCTCAGGGAATGTGAGCTTTAATGCCCGGTTTTCATTTAATGAATTGTCCATTTCTCCAGAAAAACTTATCTCCTGATTGTCGTTACCTTTTATAAACCCTTTATCTATGTATAAGGTTTCAGCAATTGTCCTTGTACTTATACTTGCATCCAATTTTGAAGTAACGCCTCCATTCTCTAATATGATATTGTCAAACTCTAGATTGCCCTTACCTTCGGGAAGAGCACCATTGGGCAAAGTGCCGGAAAAGTTGAGATTAGACTCATTTAGCCTAATAGTAGTGCCCGCTGACTTAATTGAAGCATTTACAAGTTTTAGTTTGGTCTCTATACCGGAAGGAGAGGTAGTGGTATCAATATCGATCTTCCCGCTTATATCACCATTTAAGAATTTGCCTTTTATATCTCCGAGTGCAATGCCCTCAGCTACAGGTGTAATAGAATTTGAAATATTATCTACCACAGTAGATATTATCGCCGTCTTCTTAATATCGACGCTACCAAACCAGTCCTTATCAGTAGTTCCCGGTTTGTTTATCGTAAAGATTCCCTTTATCCCATCAGACTTTAATTTATCTTCAAATCCTGCGAAAGTTGCGTCTTCAAACTGTACTTTATAGGGATATCCACCTACTTCAGCGCCAACATTAATAAAAAGCTGATCTGTTGTAAATTGTCCTAATGTGCTTATCTGAGCTGCGACATTTGAGACTATTGCTCTGTCATTTATAAAATTGTAATCCCAGGAAAGATTAGGAAAATCTATACTCTTATATCTCCCACCCACCCCTTTAATACTTCCTTTAAACCCCTCTCTACCGCTGTTTTCTATACTGAGGCTTTCGCTAAATTTTTCTAGTGTTACATCATAGCCAAGTATACTAAAATCTGAACCTTCTGAGGACATATTTAACTTCCATCGGTCGTTGCCTAACTCTAATAAGAAATCTAAATCTTTCACGGTCCCACTGTTGATTAGATATTCTTGAAATGATAATTGTTGGTAAGAAACACCTTTACCTTGAATAGTAATTTCATCTATACTAGATTCCGCTGAAGCATC
>JBBDIN010000154.1:0-11043 GCA_040880385.1 Thermodesulfobacteriota bacterium
CCCAATTCAACCGTAATGGTTGTGGAAAATGCGGAGAGATTTGGTCTAACACAGCTCCATCAGTTAAGGGGTCGAATCGGAAGGGGAGGGCATGACTCTTACTGCATTCTGATATCAAGTTTTAAGAGATCCGAAGATGCTGAGAAAAGACTAACTATAATGGAGGAGACAACTGACGGTTTTAAGATTGCTGAGGCCGATCTTACGATAAGAGGTCCCGGGGATTTCCTCGGAACCAAACAGTCGGGATTGCCGCAGTTCAGATTCGCTAATCTGATCAGAGACGCCAGAATATTGTCTGAAGCCAGAGAAGACGCTTTTAATCTGGTCAAGAAAGACCCTGAGCTCAGCAAATATCCTGAGCTTTTAGAGCAGGTCTTAAACAAATGGGGTGGTTTGCTTAAACTCGGTGGCATCTCATAGAAAAACTCAAATACATTTATCCTTGGTAGTGGGTCAGTTTGAAAATCAAAGAGAACCTTTTGCTATTATTGGTTTTAAAACTATTGTTCTAAATACGCGCATGTGATAATATTGAAACATCTCGATTTATCTAAACTAAGGAGGACTTAGTATGAAAAACATTTCAATATTTGTAGCGACTTTTCTTATCGTTGGTTTCTTCTTTCTAGCTATGCCTGAAAAAGGATATTCTTCGGTCCTTCATGGTTGCTGTATACTGGATACGGAGTGCCTAGGCTGTGAAAACGGTTGTGCTACTTCGGAAAGTTTTTGTACAGAATCAGGAAGTACTGCAGTTGAGGGAATATGTTTTAATGATGGGGGAGGAGCAATTTGTGATGATAGCAGCGATTTGGAGAGTGAGGTTGGATGTTGTACAACTGGTCCTCGTAACTGTGAAGATGATATAGGTTGGCGGAACTGCGTGGGTGATTCTACACCAAACTTTGAAGGCATAATCTGGACACCGGGAGTTTCCTGTTCAGAGGTCCCGCTGTGTACTGCGACTAACGTCCCCGCCTTATCTGAATGGGGGTTCATTGCTATGGCAGGAATTTTAGGGTTAGTTTCCTTGTTCATTTTACACCGAAAGAGACGTAGAGCCGAGATTGCAGGATAGTTTCAAACTAAAATAGCTTTACAATAAAAAAATAAATAGGGCGGATTGGAATGATAACATTCTGATCCGCCTTTTTTTATGCTTGAATCTTTTCTTAAACTAACGTATCTAATCAATCAAGTGTTATTGTATATACATAGTAAGTTTATTGTCATCGAATCAATCCATGAACCTGAGCATAATCATACCAACTTTAAACGAAGCGGAATATTTGGCTTCTACTCTTCAATGTCTTAGTGAGAATTCTAGGCTGGGAAATTACAATGAAGTAATCGTTATAGATTCAGGCTCAACGGATGAGACTTGCGAAATAGCCCTTAAACTTGGAGTTAAGCTTATAAGGAGTAATAACGCTTCTCCCGGTCGGGCTTATGTTCTTAATGAAGCTGCACAATCTGCAACAGGAGATGTACTATTATTCTTAGATGCCGATACCCTGGTCCCTGTAGGATATGACCAATTAATAGAAACTGCTTTGTCTGACCCTAAATTTATAGGCGGGGCATTTGAGTTTGCCCTAGATGGAGCGGAGTTCGGGCTCAGGGTAGTAGAGCTTATAAACAGAGTACGATATAGAATACGCCAAAGGTATTATGGTGATCAGGGAATATTTGTAAGGGTTGATATTTTTCAAAGGGTAGGTGGATATCCCAAGATCGGTTTACTTGAAGCGGCCCATTTGTGCAAGAATTTAAAAAAACTGGGTAAACTTAAACTTATAAGAAAGAATATGAAGACTTCCCCGCGCCGGTTTTTAGATGAGGGTATCTATAACAATAAAGTTTTGGTAAGTGATATCAAGATATGGTTCTTAGACCTGATCGGAATCAGAGTAGATAGATATGCAGATTCCTACTGGAAAGAAAATAAACTAAGATCCAAAAACTAATTTGCCAAATTAACCTTCCAGCAGTAAAGATTCAGGATCCTGTATTAGCTCTTTTAGCCTAACAAGGAATTGTACGGCTTCTCTGCCGTCCACAATCCTATGATCATAACTAAGCGCTACATACATCATTGGTTTTATCTCTATCTGGCCGTCTATAACAATAGGCCTGTCTTCAATTTTATGAAGCCCGAGTATGCCGACTTGCGGCGGATTTAGAATAGGAGTGCTCATAAGTGAGCCGAATACGCCGCCGTTTGTGATGGTGAATGTGCCGCCCATAATGTCTTCTAAGGACAAAGTATTCTCTTCTGATTTAACAGCCAGCTCTTTTATTCTTTTCTCTATTTCGGCAAACGACATGCCATCGGCATTTTTAAGCACTGGTACGACAAGTCCTTCAGGGGCTCCAATTGCAACGCCGATATCATAATAATGTTTTATTATCATGTCGTCGCCGTCTATTTCAGCATTTATAGCTGGAAACGCTTTCAGTGCGCCGATCGAGGCTTTAACAAAGAATGAGTTTAAACCTAAATTCACTCCATACTTTTCCCTGAATACTTCTTTGCGCCTCTTTCTTAGCTCCATTACTGCAGTCATGTCAATCTCATTGAAAGTAGTGAGCATTGCTGTAGTTTGAGAAGCTTCCAACATTCTGCGCGCGATTGTGCGTCTGCGGCGAGACATCTTAATTCTCTCTTCCCTAACATCTCTGCTTATGAATAAGGAGGGAAATTCTTCTCTAGTTATTACCGCCGGTGCTTTATGCACTGGTTCTACCTCTGACGCTTCTATTTCGGATTCTTCAATTGCTGCGTTCATCTGTCTTTCTACATCTTCTTTTGTAATACGACCGCTTGGCCCTGTGCCTTCTATTTTACTGATATCGATTTTAAATTCTTCAGCGAGGTTCTTAGCAACGGGTGTTATCTTCTCTGTTGGTTGTTCTTTAGTTTGAGTTGGTTCTTTGGCTTCATGAACTTCTTTAACAACAGCTTCGGTAGGAGAATCATTTGAAACTGCGCCTTCCTCAAGCACCCCGAGTACGTCTCCTACTTCAACATCTTCATCTTCTCTTTTTAGAATACTTGTTATGACGCCTTGTTTTTCGGCTGCAACTTCAAAGTTTGCTTTCTCTGTCTCTAATTCAAGCAAGGCTTCCCCGATCTTTACAGAATCACCTTCAGACTTAAACCATCTGATAACAGTGGCCTCAACAATGGATTCACCTAACTCCGGTACAACAATATTGGTTGACATATTATTTCTCCGATACTATACGTTTTTTACCCATGTAATACCTAGTTCGTCTAGGTTGGGAAGTTCTTTGTCAATCATAAAAGCTTGCTTGATCAATGCTTCCTGATTTACCTTGTGCATTGAGGAAGATCCTTCTGCAGGGCTTGAATTACGGCGCCTGCCGATATAGTGAAGTGGGAAGCGGCCATCAATCAGCTTTCTGAAAAACGGGAACATAAACATCCATGCACCCATAGTTTCAGGCTCTTCCTGTATCCAAACAACTTCCTGTAGTTTAGGATACCTGCTCATCACTTTTTGCAGCATCTCTGTTGGTATAGGGTAAAGCTGCTCTACCCTTGCAATTGCAATATCTTTTGAGTTTTGCTGTCTATATTCACTGTTATTGAGGTCGATATATACTTTACCGCTACATAGTATCAGGCGTTTAACCTTTTTAGCTTGATTATCATCCATTTCATCATCGATAACAGGCTGCCAGGATCCTTCTGAAATATCACGAACTGAAGAAGAAATAGAAGGATTACGCAGCAAGCTCTTCGGAGTCAGAACTATCAACGGCAGAGGATCCTTCTCTAAAACTCCAGCTTGGCGTCTAAGCAGATGGAAGTACTGAGCAGCGGTGGTACAGTTGGCAATTCTCATATTGATCTCGGCTGCTGAACCCAAAAATCTTGCCGGCCTGCCAGATGAGTGATCAGGTCCCTGACCCTCGTATCCATGCGGCAATAATAATACTAGTGAGGGGGTTTGTCCCCACTTGGCTCTGGCTGAAACAAGGTACTCATCTATTATAGTCTGTGCGCCGTTTATAAAATCACCGTACTGTGCTTCCCATATTACAAGGCGGTTTGGCTCCTGTATGTTGTAGCCATATTCAAATCCGATACAAGCATTCTCTGTAAGCGGGCTATTATGGATCTCAAAAGAAGCCTTTGCTTGAGGTATGTTCTGAAGCGGATAATAAGTGTCCCAGGTTTTAGAATCATGTAGAACAGCGTGACGGTGGCTGAAAGTCCCTCTTTGACAATCCTGCCCAGTGAAGCGAATTGGTGTGCCATCTGCTAATATTGAGGCAAGTGCCAGGTCCTCTGCCGTTGTCCAGTCAATTGTTTTCTCGTCAAGTGAATCAAATGATTTTGCCCTTCTTTCCATCCCGCGCTTAAGTTTCGAATTAAGATTGAAATTATCCGGCAGTTTGAGTAGAGAGTCGTTTAATTCTCTAAGAGTCTTTACGGGAACCGCTGTTTTAACTTTCTGTGCCGCTTCGTCCGGAGGACGCTTAGATTGTGCTTCATCGGGAATGTCTTCAGACGTCAGTGATTCAAAATCGCCGTGTAGTTTTTCTGTAAATTTGCTTATAATTTCCTCAGGCTCGTCCTTGTCTATAACTCCTCTTTTGACCAGAGTATTCGCCCATATTTCTCTTACCGTGGGATGCTCTTTAATCTTCTTATACATTTGCGGCTGAGTAAATGTAGGTTCATCTGCTTCGTTATGGCCGTGGCGTCTATATCCAACTAAGTCAATTAATACATCTTTGTGGAATTTTTTCAGATATGCGAATGCCATTCTAGCCGCTTCTATACACGACTCGGGGTCATCCGCATTTACGTGCACGATTGGAATCTCAAAACCTTTTGCTAAGTCACTGGCATACAAAGTGCTCCGGCTGTCTGAAGGAAGTGTCGTATACCCGAGCTGGTTATTTGTAATAATATGTATTGTTCCGCCTGTGCAATATCCTGGAAGGCGGGATAAATTTAGCGTTTCTGACACTATTCCTTGCCCTGGAAAGGCTGAATCTCCGTGAACTATTATTGGTAAAGATACCGTTGGGTCAAAAATAGGAGCACCGGGTTTATCAACTTTTGTACCTGCGGCTCGGGTCATTCCTTCGACAACAGGGTTTACCGATTCTAAGTGACTTGGGTTAGGAGCCAGTGTGATTTCCATCTCTATAGTCTTTCCATTCTTTACCGCACGTCGCGCCCCGTCGTGGTATTTAACATCCCCGGTCCATCCCATATAGTCTCTGAAGTCCCGATGTAGTACAGGGTCTTTGAACTTGATCAATGTCCCTTTATAGCCCTTATTCATTACATGATGCATTACGTTGAGGCGGCCTCTGTGGGCCATCCCCAGCAATATATGATGTATGTTAGATTCCCCCGCAAGCCCTACCATCTCGTTTAGCATGGGTACCATAATATCCACACCCTCTATCGAGAAACGGAATTTCCCAGGGAAGATACGGTGTAAAAACCTCTCAAGCACCTCAACCTGGGTAAGACTCTCCAGAAGAAGTCGCTCATTGATAGGGTCATTAGGCGGTCTAAAAGCACCAGATTCAGCAGAATCTCTAAACCATTTTCTCTCTTCTATAGAATTAATATGGTAGAAGTCATAGCCTATTTTGGACGAGTAAACCGAACGCAGTTTTGTTATGGCTTCATGAGCATTTGATGTTACCTCTGCAATCGAGCCTCGAACCAGACTTGAAGGCAGCTGAAATAGATCTTCATCAGTTAAGTTGTGTCCGCTAAAAGTGAGACAAGAATCTCCCGGCGGATTGCCCCCGAGCGGGTCAAGGTCAGCTTCTAGGTGTCCGAAGGCTCTAATAGCCTGTGCTAAGTTAGCTGTGGCTACTATTTTATCCATATCCTGTGTTTGTACATCTGTGGTTGGGGATTCTGCAGCTTCAGGATTCCACTTTTCAAATAAGTCTCTAATCTCAGGGTCTACAGACTCCGGATCGTGCAGGTATAACTCGTATAACTCGAGGACATAGCCCGAGTTAGGTCCATGAAACAAGTGTGAAAGGTTCATATTATATTCCTATTGAATTATGCAATTCTCTTTTTGGATGGCGTGTAATTCTATCATTGATTTTCAAGAATAATAGTAGCATAAGAATAATTCGTTCGCAATTGCGTTTGCTACGGTCCGTCTCTTATTTATACATAAGATCTTCTTAGTCGGGAGTTAGACTCTCTTGGAGGGAAATCTTAGGTTATAGGCCAATATTTATCCAATTTCTAGAATTGAAAAGCCCTTATTTTGAAGAAAGTTATACTAATAAATAATTGCTATACTATCCCAGATGAGCTTTTATAAATTGATCATAATGTTTACGATGCTCGTTAAAATGACCAATATTTTGCTGAGCAGGTAGAGTCTCTTCCTTGTTAACTATTATTGATTCAAGTGAGGGGTGCTCGCCTTTGAATATCCTTCCTATAGGAATGTGGCCTTGTTCTTTCAATTCTATGATCTTTTGGAAGGCTGCTGCCCTGCTTGTAGGATCAAAACTTTCATCTTCGTCTACGTTGTAAACTTTAGCTCGCCATTCACGGTGAGTATCATAATATGTCACACAAGGTGATAAGACTTCCAAAAATGCGAAGCCCTTACCAGATTCTGTGTGTTCAATCGCGGCTTCCATCAATCTCCCCAGCTGTTCCGGGTTACCACTAAAGCCTCTTGCTAAGAATGTGGATGATAAAAAGCTAAGTCCAAGAAGCATTGAATCCAGTCCCAATTCGGCATTGTCGTGATATCCAATCGGACTTGTCGGAGAAGCCTGCCCTTTGGTGAGCCCATAGTTGCTGTTGTTCATTACAATGTACATAATGCTTGGATTACTTTTAAAAGTATGCACAAGATGACCTGCGCCTATTGCAAAACCGTCCCCGTCCCCGCCTGCTGCTATTACTGTAAGATCGGGGTTGGCAAGTTTAGCGCCAATTGTAGCAGGCAGTACTCTACCGTGGAGCGCATGGTAGCCGTAGCATTTAAGGTTATTCTGAATAGTTCCGGAACAGCCAATTCCTGCTAACAACATTAACTTATGAGGAAGGATTCCCATATTCCTTAAAGATTTTTCAAGCACTCCCTGTACTG
The DNA here is from genome assembly GCA_040880385.1 of Thermodesulfobacteriota bacterium. Lineage (GTDB taxonomy): Bacteria > Desulfobacterota_D > UBA1144 > Nemesobacterales > UBA2774 > CR02bin9. Next base: position 7,134 of record JBBDIN010000154.1, read on the forward strand.
CAAAATCACCACACCCTGCGCACCATATTGGTCTTGCCGGGGTAAATGTTTTTGTGCTAGGTGGTGTTGTCATTGGGCTTTAGCCTCCTTCTTGTCATCGTTGTTGAGTTTTTCTTCCTGCTCTACTATTTGATTTACTAAGTACCCGGGTCTATATGGAAGTCCGTCATATCTGCGAATGCTTATAATTTTACTTGAATCAGCTCCCTGGTGCATAAGCAAATGAGCGATCTGGCCCTGAGCGTTAAGGTCAATTACATATACTCTTTCGCACCTGTCTATGAACTCAAGAGTTTCATCGAGCATTGGCCAGAGTGTTCTGGGTTGAAGGTACTGTGTATTGTAACCTCGCTTTTCAAGCTCAATCCTAGCGTCCAGTATAACACCGTACATCATGCCAATTCCAATAAACCCGATTGGTGCATCAGGCTTGCCGAAATGGCGCCCCTTTGGCAATTCTTTCTTAGCTTCTTCAATCTTGTGAAAGCGTTTGTCCATCATTTTTACGCGGTTTTTAGGGTCGGTGGATACCAGTCCAAACTCATCATGCTCATTGCCGGTAACTAGCGACATCCCGCCTGGAGTTCCTGGAGCTGCAAAGGCAGAAATTCCATCCTCTGAAAAACTATAGCGCTTATAGGTATCTAGTGCAGCCACTTCTTCGGCTGTAAGTCTTTTGCCCGGCACAACTTTTACTTCGTCTAAGTTAAAAGGTTTAACGCTTGCTATATTTTGTGATAACGCCTGGTCCATAGCTATAAACACAGGGCATTGGTATTTGTCAGCGAGATTAGTTGCGTCAACAGCAAGATAAAAACAGTCATCAGGATGCCCGGGTGTTAATACAATTCTTGGGAAATCCCCGTGTCCTCCGAATACCATAATGTTTAAATCACTTTGCTCGGGTTTAGTAGGCATACCAGTGCTTGGCCCTGAGCGCTGGCAGTCAACGATCACTAGCGGAACTTCACCTGACCCAGCGTGACCAACGCCTTCTTGCATTAATGAAATGCCCGGACCAGATGTAGCTGTCATAGTTCTTACACCTGTAAGAGCGGCTCCTATTGCCATATTAATCCCCGCAAGCTCGTCCTCTGTTTGTCTTGCGACTCCGCCACAGCGGGGCAGCCATTTCTGAAGGGTTTCTAGAACCTCTGTAGAGGGAGTTATGGGATAGCCGGTAAAGAACCTGCCGCCGGCAGCCATAAAGCCAAAAGCTATTGACTCATTGCCCATTACTAATATCTGCTCTTCGGGTTCCCTCTGTTCTATTCTGTATTTCCCTTCACCGCGCTTAATACCCATCTCATCAGCGAGATGGAGCCCTAGCTCCAAAGCTTCGATGTTATAGTCTAGAATTATTTGACCTCTTCGTTCAAAGCGTTTTGTAAAAGTTTGACGCATCGCTTCATCTTCTAATCCCAGAAGCCGCCCAACTATTCCAAACGCGATACTGTTTTTATATAACTCACGGCGCATAGTGCGCATTGCAATACGGTTGAAAGGGGCCGCGTATAATTTGGTGCCCTCTGGTAATAATCCAGAGCGAAGAGGGCCGCTTGAATCATCAAAGACTACGATACTGTTAGAACTTATTTGGTGAGCCTTCTTCTCCACCGCTTCTTCATCAAGCGCTACAAGGAGGTCTATGTGGCTTCCTATACAGTGCCGCTCTCCGGTGAATGCTCTCATTGTAGCAGCAGCGTGGCCGCCCCTGATTCGAGATGCAACATCTCTTTCTGTATATACGTTCAGACCTACGTTACGAAACAGATCGGCAAGCATTGTAATAACGGTTAATGAACCGTCTCCTCCCTGTCCGGCTACGATAACACTGATGTCTTCAAGTACTGGTTGGCTGTTAGTGGATGTCATTTGCCTTGCTCTCCTCCATCCGTGGGTTTCTTGTAGTCTTTGTAGAAAGATTTTGGGTTTGTATTACCAAGCTCGACTCTCTCCTGATAAGTTGGCATAAGAGCCGGCAGTGGTTTGTTTCTTTTTATGTTACACAATCTAATTAAAAGCTCTTTAGCTTTGGGTTCTGTCTCTTCAGGCATTATTTCAAATAGATCAGCATCTACTGCCGATTGCCAGAACTTATGTCCGGCCTCAGTGCGAATGGCAACGAATGTCCACTTGCTAAGCCCAATCCCACCTACTCCTATATCAGCATGTTCAGCAGAGTAGTCCAGGCAGTATAGACAAGCAGGGCGCGCAAAAGGATGAAACTCCTTTAATTTCATAATAATCTCACGCCCGTCTCTTAATTCTACAATTACTTTTCCTTTTACATTAACGTTGATGATGTCTTGGGGTTCTACATCTAGTTCTTTGGCTATATATGAAATGTGCTCGTGTGTAAAACTTTCTGAGCAGAAGAGCCCAATTGTAAGCACTACGTTTTGTTGATACCATTTAGCAACTTCAAGACGGATACTGCTGAATTGCTGCTGACGTACTCCGTCTATTTGGCACGGGACGCCAACCACAGCAAGTGGCTTTATATCTTGGCGCATAGCTTCTGTTAGAGCCATGGTGTTGGGTGAGTATGTATACCTTGAACCGCTACAAGATCTTATCTCTTGAGCTGTTGTTGCAAGTTTTTGAACTCCAACCTGAGGATTCTCCGGGAGGACATCACCAAGAACGGCTCCGTTTATAGATCCGTTTTCTAATGCATGAACTAGTAGTGCGCTTGTTACCCCTCCGTCCTGACCCGCTTCTAAAAATTCCTTATCTTTAGCGCGAGCGATTACTGCGTAATTATAAGGACCGAAACCCTCGTCTTTAACGGGTTGTTTGAAGCCTAAAAGTGTTTGCAAGTCTTTATCCAGCGGTCTGAGCACTGGGCAAACATCAGCGCACAGTTCATAGAATACGCAGGCGTCGTTTCTAGTATCTATAGGGTGTTCATCTTTATAGTCAAAAACATCTGTTGGACAAATGGTTACACAGGCGGCGCATCCTACGCATTTGCCTGTATCAACTATTTCCCGCATTAGAAAATCTACTGCTTTAAATCCTCCGCGGTTAATCTCCGATCTCCAAGCATATGCCCATTCATAAGGGTCTACGCCTTCTTCGAGCATTTCGTGATATTTTTTTTGAATGGACTGGACTAGCTTTTCATCGTTACTAATCTCTTGGCTGCTCATTATCAGCTCCTTGCGTAATGTTTATAGTCAAAGTCTTGTTTTCGTCCTTCAAACTCAATCATTATTAATGACGGTCTTAGGTAATAATTCGATTCAATTGTATTAGTGTGAAATTCGTTAGTATGTTTCGATAAATTGTCCGGCTTTTTAAATATTTGTTGACTAATTTTGCCACCTTTTTTACTACCTCTTTTACTGCCCCGGCCTTATAACACACGAAATTTAATAACACAGTTAAATCCCTAAGTCAAACCTCACAAATTAACCTATAATCATACATCAAAATGACAAATGTTAAACAGTCCCCAAAATTATATGCTCTTTGACACGGATATAGAAAAGCGGGGAAATATATATTGTAATAGCAATGATTTCCGCTTCCCAATAAAGGATGACGAAAGGCCTTTATTCTCAGGTGTCATTATTGGTTTTATAGTAAATAATTGATTTTACAGTAAACAATAATGCTGTATGGTGGATAGGAATGTTTAATAGATTAGCTTGTGTATTATCCGTATTAATTGTTTCCCTTATATTTTCAGCCTCAGTTCTTGCAGAGCCGTTTGCATATGTTGCTAATGGCAGCTCCGATAATGTCTCTGTGATCGATACGGCGCCAATATGGTAGTTGGCTTGCCCATACCGGTTTGGGGATACCCCTTTTGGTGTGGCCATAACACCGGCTCCTCTTTTTTATATCTTTATAATTCTTTAATCCGTCATTCTGAATTTATTTCAGAATCTCATCTTTTAAA
>JBBDIN010000155.1:0-10843 GCA_040880385.1 Thermodesulfobacteriota bacterium
TCACTTTAGCTAAATAGAGATGGAAAATCCGAAGCCTTACATGGGCATTGATTACAGTAAAATAGGACCACATCAATCCATCTCTGGTGGCAATCTCTTGGATAGGGACGGGAATGTTATTGGTCTTACACCCAGAAGACCATATACCTCTATTGAGGAATGGCAAAAAGAGAGTGGGGTAGAAAGGGGAAAAATCTTGAAAGAGCAAATGCTCTTAGATAGGGAAGAGCGGGCCGATTTACCCAATGGATCACACGCTAGCAAGTTACTTAAAATCGTTAAGAAAAGAGAAGATGTGGTTGTTTTTCGAGATTCTCACGGTGATCCGTTCGTAGCTTTTGAGGTAAATGGCATACGCCAGATATGGCCATGCCGGGGTAAGCAATTTAAGCAGTGGCTTTCGTTTCTGTACTGGGATACATACAAAGTAGCTCTTCCTGCAGAAGCAAGAGTAAGTGTTATAGGTACCCTAGAAGGCTTCGCTAGTTTTGAAAACGAAGTCAAAAATCTCCAATGCAGAAATGCTTGGCTAAATGATGGGCTCTGGTATGACCTTACAAATGACAGGTGGCAAGCAATTAAAGTAACTTCTACAGGATGGAGTTTAATAGACAAACCGCCAATACTATTTCGTCGATATATTCATAATCGAGCACAGGTGGTACCAATTTCGGGAGGGGACGTAAGACTGCTTTTAAAATATTTAAATATTTCTGATACCGAGCAACAACTTCTTATGTTGGTTCATATAATTTGTGCCCTTATCCCTGATTTTCCACATCCCATAATTTTAATCCACGGACCACAAGGTTCTACTAAAACAACTTTTTCGAAAATTGAACGCCGAGTTATCGATCCATCTGTGATGGAGGTTTCTAGCATACCCAAGAATCATAAGGAGCTCATACAAATAATCGCCCACAACGCTTTTCTGTTCTTTGATAATGTCTCATATATATCAGATGCCGTTTCAGATCTGCTCTGTAAGGCCATAACAGGTAGCAGTTTCCCTAAGAGGGAGCTATACAGCGATGATGACGATGTTATTTATACATTTAGAAGGTGTCTAGGTATAAACGGCATCAATATGGTCGCAATGCGCCCAGATCTTCTAGAGCGAAGCATTATATTAGGACTTGATCGCATTGAGCCTGAAAATAGAAAACAGGAAAAGGAGTTGATGGCTGAATTTGAAAACGATTTACCCCACATACTTGGGGGCATCTTTGATGTACTGGTAAAAGCGCTTGCCCTTAAACCAACAGTACAACAGCCGGCACTGCCTCGAATGGCCGACTTTGCTCTGTGGGGATGTGCAATAGCAGAAGCACTGGGAGCTACACAACAGGAATTTTTGGATGCCTACAATACAAACATTGAGCTACAAACAGATACAGTTATTAACGAAAATTTGATTGCCTCCACCTTGATTGCATTTATGCAAGATGAGGATCGTAAAGAATGGTCCGATAGTCCTACAAAGTTACTATCAGAACTCACTACTTACGCTAATTTTAATAATGTAGATACCCATGATAAACAGTGGCCAAAGTCCAGTAATTATCTATCAAGACGACTTAATGAGCTTCAGACAGATTTACTTAGAGCCGGATATAAAGTAACCATGACTGGTGGGAGGGTTAGGAAGATCAACATCCATAAGGTTGAGGGGGCTCTCTATGTGTCCCCCCGTACCGAAAATTTAGACTTTTAATTTTCTGTATGCCACGTCAACCTAAAAAAGTGACAGTTTCCTATCAAGTGGTTGAAGGGGTACCAGAAGAGGAGATCCAGCGTAGGATTGATAGGGCTTTTGATATTCTTTTTGATGAAGTGGACCGGAAACGAGCACAACGAAATAATGTGTCATTGACAAAAATAGACAATAAGGAGTAACATATAATATATGGAATTTCATACTAGAAAAGAAGTGGCGAAATATTTTAGGGTCCATGAACGAACAGTTGATAGGTGGGTTAAGAATGGAGATCTAAAAGGATATAAGCTTGGTACCGGCATCAAAGCAGTATGGCGGTTTCCTAAGTCAGAGATAAAGAAGTTTTTAGAAAGGAATAAGAGTAAATAACATGATCGACAACACTATCAAGGAGCATAAGCTAATAGCCACTTACTACCGAGTTTCAACCTCCGCACAAGAGGAGAACCAAACCATCCAAACCCAGATCTCTGCGGTCAAGGAATTTGCTATCAAGAATGGATACACGATAGTTAAGGAATACAAAGATGATGGCTGGAGTGGAGATACGCTAGTAAGGCCGGATCTTGATCAACTTCGCATAGATGCGAAGCAAAAAATGTGGGAGGCTGTGCTTGTTTATGACCCGGATAGACTGGCAAGGAGAAATTCTTGGCAAGAAGTAGTCATGGAAGAGCTAAAAGATCTTGGAATTGATGTACTTTTTGTTACTGTTCCGAAAGCTAAAACTGACGAGGATATAATTATGTACAAGATGAGGGGAGTGTTTTCTGAATATGAGCGAATGAAGATAAAAGAGCGTTTTAGGCTCGGCAAGGTCCGTAAGGTTAAAGAAGGGCATATACTCACAACTGAAGCTTTGTATGGTTACACCTATATCCCAAACGTTAAAATCCCTAATCAGCCTAAAGTCCATGGCTACTATGAGATCAATGAAGATGAAGCGAGGGTTGTGAGGATGATATTTAAATGGGTTGCAAATGAAGGTTTAACTCTCCGTGCTGTAGTTAAGAAGCTACAAGAATTAGAGATAAAGCCAAGAAAGAGCAAGAGGGGTTTATGGGCAACAAGCACTCTCTCAACAATGCTTAGACATAAGGGTTATATTGGCGAAGCACACTGGGGCAGTTCATATGCTGTGGTACCAGAAAATCCTACTAGCCAAGAAAAGTATAGAAAGATTAAGAAAAGCAGTAGAAGGATTAAACCAAAGGAGGAGTGGATCGCTTCAAAGATCCCAGTGCCAATAATCATTAAAGAAGAGCTGTTTATACGAGTGCAGGAACAGCTAAAGACTAGCTTTGCGTTGTTTGATAGGAATAAGAAAAATGAGTACCTGCTAGCTGGTAGAATTTGGTGTGATTGTGGTAGGAGAAGGTGCGGTTGCGGACCGCAACGAGGGAAGCACCTCTATTACAGATGTAATGGAAGGATAAACAACTTTCCACTACCTCCTACGTGCACTGAGGGGGCTATAAACGCACGAATTGCCGACAGGATGACATGGGAGAAGTTGGTAGAACTTATGAGCTCTCCGGACTTAATACAGAAGCAAGCTACTAAGCGAACGGGCAATAAACTATCAGGGAAACACGCTGAGGGGGATATTTCCTCAATAGAAAAGGAGATAAAGAAACTAAGTGATCAAGAAGAGAGGTATACTAAGGCTTACGGGGCAGGAGTGTTGTCTATTGAGCAACTAAAAGAATATAACTTGCCTATAAGGGGAAAGATCATATCTCTAGAAACACAGACGGCTAAGATAAGGCAGGAGCAAGGTTTGGTCCGTACACCAGTACAACCAACAGAAAGCGAAATTGAGGCTTACTCCCAAGAAGCTATTAAGGAATTGAACGACTTGAATTTTGTTACGAGAAAGGCGATAGTTATGAATACCATCGAAAAAGTCGTTGGTACTAGGGACAAATTACAAGTTTATGGTTATCTACCAATAGCAAATGTCGGGTCATTCACTAAGCATCGGAATTGTAGGTCTGCCGAATGTGGGGAAATCCACGCTCTTTAACGCGCTTACAAAGAAAGAGGTTCCTGCGGAAAATTATCCTTTCTGCACCATAGATCCGTCTGTCGGAATAGTGCCGGTACCGGACGAACGCTTAGTTAAGCTCGCGGAGATGAGTAAGTCCAAGTCGGTGTTGCCCGCAGTGGTGGAGTTCGTAGATATCGCCGGCCTTGTTCGCGGAGCAGCGGAGGGTGAGGGACTAGGTAACAAATTCCTTTCTCATGTGAGAGAGGTGGACGCCGTCATTGAGATGGTGCGAACCTTTGAGGACTCGGATATAATACATGTTCATGAAAAGTTGACCCGATATTTGATATTGAAATTATTAATCTTGAGCTGGAGAAAGCGGGGATTAATAAGCCGACTCTTTATGTTCTCAACATTTCGGAAGTTAGCGGGCAGATTTCTTCGGAGTTCAAAGAAAAGATTCCTGGCCCGTATATAGAGGTTGATCCAGTGTTTGGTAAGGGCTTAGATACGCTTATTGTAGAAGCATATAAGATGCTCGACCTTATAACTTTCTTCACGACTGGTGAGAAGGAGAGTCGGGCTTGGACCACTCGCAGGGGCGCCTCAGCACCGGAGGCTGGCAGGTCCATTCACTCTGACTTCCAGGAAAAGTTTATCCGAGCGGAGGTTATACATTACGACAAACTTCTAGAAGCAGGTTCCCGAGCGTCCGCGCGAGAGAAAGGCTGGATACGGACAGAGGGAAAGGAGTATATTGTTCAGGATGGTGATGTTGTTGAGTTTCTAATATAATAAAAGTATGAAAACACAAATATCTGCAAAGCATTTTTTTCTACATGTTGGAGCTATAGCCAGCTTCTACGCAAGTATTATCGCTCTTATTCTGCTTCTCTTCCGTGTCATTAATGTGGCATTCCCACAGATGTATACATCTGTATACCAAGGCTCAAGTACTATCAGCTTCCAAGTAGCTACTCTCATTGTGGCTTTCCCGTTGTTTCTGTTTCTCTCTTGGCTTTTGCAGAAAAGCTACTCAAGTGACCCGTCGCTTAAGGATGCTTCCCTGCGCAGGTGGCTTGCGTACATAACTTTGTTTATTGCGGGAGCTGTTATGGCAGGAGACTTAGTCACTATTATCTATATGTTCCTTGACGGAAGAGAGCTAACTTCGGGATTTCTTTTGAAGGTTCTAGTTCTTCTAGTCATTGCTTGCGGAGTGTTCGCATATTATTTGCGTGACATTAGAGGAGTTATAGAAAAGAAAGAGCGCAACGCTTGGAGGGCGATTTCTTCTATATTCATTATTAGTTCCATTATCCTTGGTTTTGTTGTCGTGGGTTCTCCTGCAACCCAGCGCGCTATCCGGTACGACCAGGAACGCCTCTCTGACTTGCAGGCAACACAATGGCAGCTTATAAACTACTGGCAACAGAAAGGGGAGCTACCTTCAGAACTCTCTATGCTAAACGATGCAATAGGAGGATTTTCAGTGCCGTCTGATCCTGAAACAGACCTTCCTTACACATACATACAAACAAGTCCTACATCCTTCCAGTTGTGTGCTGTGTTCAATCTGGAGTCTCCTGATGCGGTAGGTATACCGTCTCTTGCAAGGATGCCTTACTACGAGCCGGGAATGATGAGAATGGAAGCTTGGGATCATCCTGCGGGAGAGCATTGCTTTGACCGCACTATAGACCCTGATCTATATCCTATTAGAGTGCGTTAATGCATGAATGAGTACGATCCGAAAGAAATAGAAAAGAAGTGGCAGGAGAAGTGGGAAAAGTCGGGCATCTATCATGCTAAAGATAAGTCTGATAAGCCAAAGTATTACTCGCTTATAGAATTTCCGTATCCCTCTGGAGATGGTTTACATGTAGGGCATCCGCGTCCTTATATTGGATTAGATGTGGTTTCTCGAAAGCGCAGAATGCAAGGGTATAACGTTCTGTATCCTATCGGCTGGGACGCTTTCGGTTTGCCGACAGAGAATTATGCCATAAAAACTGGCAAGGACCCGCGAGTTGTCACAAAGGAAAACACAGACACTTTTCGTCGACAAATTCAATCTCTGGGCATCTCCTTTGATTGGTCGCGAGAGATAAACACTACGGACCCAAAATATTACAAATGGACCCAGTGGATATTCCTTAAATTTTTGGAGAAAGGTCTTGCATACAAGGCTAAGACAGAGATTAACTGGTGCCCTAAGGATAAGATTGGTCTTGCAAATGAGGAAGTAATAGACGGTCGGTGCGAACGTTGTGGTACTGAAGTTGAGAAGCGGGAGAAAGAGCAGTGGATGCTTGCTATAACAAAATACGCTGACCGCCTGCATGGAGATCTCGATGATGTTGATTATCCTGAGAGAGTAAAGATACAACAGAAGAATTGGATAGGTAGGAGTGAGGGCGCGGAGCTTGATTTTGAAATAGCAGATAGCAAGAGGCAAGTAGTAAAAGTGTTCACTACTAGGCCGGATACAATCTTTGGGGCAACATACCTAGTTTTGGCGCCAGAACATCCAGAAATATCTAGTTTCAAATCTCAAATCTCAAATTGGAAAGAAGTAGATGAATATATAGAGAAAACTAAGAAGAGGACTGACATTGAAAGGACTGCGGATAGTAGGGAGAAGACTGGAGTCCGGCTTGAGGGAATGATTGCGATAAATCCTGCAAGCAAGGAAGAGATTCCGGTGTTTATTGCTGACTATGTCCTGCCTCACTACGGTACCGGTGCCATTATGGCGGTGCCTGCTCATGACAGCCGAGATTATGAATTTGCAAGTAAGTTTAGGCTCCCTATTAAGGAAGTGGTTATTCCAGAGCGTATAGATAAGAGGAATCCGCCTGTTCAAGGCAAAAAATCTGTAGAACGCAGAAATGTTCATGCAATAGTTAAAAATCCTAAGGACGGCAAAGTAATAGTTTTGAAATGGAAGCATCATCCATGGAACACTTTTCCTATGGGGGGAGTCGATGACGGGGAAGATATTATTGATGCAGCTAAGAGAGAGGTTTTGGAAGAAACAGGATATAAAGATCTAGCAAATGGCAAAGTAATTGGCGGGCAAGTCAGGGCAGAGTATTTTGCTGCACACAAAGATGAAAACAGAGTTGCCTACACCAGCCTTGTTTCTTTCGATCTTGCGAGCGAAGAAAGGGATGAAATATCAGCAGAGGAAGATAACGCGCATGAGGTGTTATGGATGGAAGAGAGCGAGCTTACACCTGAATTTATGACCCACGCAGAGATGGATGTATGGATAGACAGGTTAACTAACGGCCACGGCGCATATACAGGCAATGGGGTGCTTATAAATTCTGGGGACTTTAGCGAGCTTGATTCAGAAGAGGCGAGTAAAAAAATTGCAGGAAAGTTCGGTAAGTCCGTGATCACATATAAACTTCGGGACTGGGTGTTCTCAAGGCAAAGATACTGGGGTGAGCCGATACCTGTGGTGCATTGCGGTCAGTGCGGAGTTGTACCTGTGCCCGAGCAGGATTTACCCGTGCTTCTGCCGAAGGTAGAAAACTATCAACCCACAGACACAGGCGAGTCTCCGCTCGCAAATATATCTGAGTGGGTTAATACTAGATGCCCAAAGTGTGAAGGTGATGCAGAAAGAGAGACAGACGTCATGCCAAATTGGGCAGGCTCTTCGTGGTATTTCCTACGCTACATGGATCCGAATAATAATAAAGAGTTTGCTTCAGAGAAAAATCTTAAGTATTGGGCGCCGGTAGATTGGTATAACGGTGGTATGGAACATACTACTTTGCATCTTTTATATTCGAGATTTTGGAATAAATTCCTGTTTGATTTAGGGCTGGTTCCTGAGAGCGAACCTTACAAGAAGCGTACTTCGCATGGTCTTATTCTTGCAGAGGGTGGAGAGAAGATGTCTAAGTCTAAGGGAAATGTAGTGAATCCGGATAAGGTGGTGGAACAATTCGGCGCAGACACCTTACGCATATATGAGATGTTCATGGGTCCATTTGAGCAGGCGGTAGCATGGAGCGAAGATTCGCTTGTTGGTCCACGTCGTTTCCTAGAGAAGGTTTGGAGGATGAGTGAGAAGCTCAAAGACAGTACAGATGATTCGCTCATCCTTCATGAGACGATAAAAAAAGTTACTGAAGATGTGGAAGCTCTTGGATTCAATACGGCAGTATCTGCGCTAATGATATTAGTGAATGATTTAGATAAGAGAGTAGAAGTTTCAAAAAGTGAGTTTGAAACTATGCTCCTTTTACTTGCGCCACTTGCTCCGCATATTACCGAGGAGCTTTGGCAGTCGCTTGGACACAAAGATTCTATACATTTTGCAAAATGGCCTGAGTATGATGAAAGTAAGATAGAGAGGAGCGAAGCAGTAGTAGTAGTTCAGGTAAATGGCAAGAAGCGTGGAGAGTTTACTGCGCCTATTGATATAAAGGAGTCCGAAGCATTTAAAACAGCGAAGTCTCTTCCGGATGTTACTAAGTGGATAGAGGATAAAGAGGTAAAAAAGATGATCTATGTACCAGGAAAAATAGTAAGTATTGTTGTTTAACCTCACAGGGTTGACATTAGGTTGAGCGAGTGATACAAATATAAATCAACATGACAGAAAAGACTGCATCCAACATCAAGCCGAAGGACGTAACCAAGCGCTTGCTTTCAGTTCTCTCAAAGCGCGCACAGGATGTAATAGTTAATCGCTACGGACTTGGACCGAAGGCTCAGAAGCTCACTCTTGATGCTATCGGTAAGAAGTATGGCATCACTCGTGAGAGAGTAAGGCAGATAGAGAATCATTCTCTTGCGACAATGAGAAAGTCTTCTGAATACAGGGATTTAGCTCCCGTATTTGCAGATCTTAAGGAACTTATTGCATCTCTCGGAGGTGTTGTTTCGGAAAAGGATCTTTTAAATCATTTGGCAAAGGATGAGAGCACTAAGAATCATTACCACTTCCTACTTGTGGTTGGCGATGAATTTCAGAGGCAGAAAGAAGATATTGATTTTAAACACAGGTGGCATGTAGATGCCGAGCTTTCAAAAAAGATAGAAGCGTCACTCAAGCGCCTTTACTCTCGGCTGGATGATGATGAGTTGGTAGTAGAAGGAGATCTCATAAATTCGTTTCTTGAAGAGGTTCATGATCTGAATGAAAAATATAAAAATGAGGAAGTTATTAAAAGATGGTTAGCTCTTTCGCATAAGATAGATAAAAATCCTTTAGGTGAGTGGGGTAAAGCTAGTTCTCCTAACGTGAAGGCAAAAGGCATGAGGGATTATGCCTTCCTTGTGATTAGAAAGCATGGAGAGCCTATTCACTTTAAAGAGGTCGCAAAGCAGATTACCCAGTACTTCAACAAAAAAGCTCATGTTGCGACGACTCACAACGAACTTATAAAAGACAATCGATTCGTGCTTGTAGGAAGAGGTTTGTATGCATTGTCTGAATGGGGGTATATGTCCGGTGTAGTAAAGGATGTTATCCGTAAAATTATAGCTAAAGAAGGCCCTCTCACTAAGGAAGAGATAATAGAGAAGGTTCTTAAGGAAAGATATGTTAAAGAGAACACGATTCTAGTAAACCTGCAGAACACGGATTTTTTCAAAAAAGACAAAGAAAACCGCTACCATAACGTCTAACATCGTGTAAAATATAAAGAATGGTTGAGGAATTTTTTTCTCTATTTCAAACAGAACTATTTCTGCAGATTCTGGATGTTCTATGGATGTTATCTCCTGTATGGATTCCTCTTTTGATTTTAATAATAAGTTTTGATTTCTGGTTAGGTTATAAAAGGAGAGAGTGGATAAAAGAACAAGGCTCAGTCCTTCTTGAGATAAAGATACCGAGGGAAATGATGAAGTCTCCCGCTGCGATGGAGTTATTTATCTCTACTTTGCACAATTCAGCTGTAGGCAATTTGCTCGATGTTTACCTTAAGGGCAGAGTAAGACCTTGGTTCTCGCTAGAGCTAGTTTCTATAGACGGCACTGTGCATTTCTTTATATGGTCGCTTAAGAATGCAAAGAGCTCTATTGAGACTCAGCTGTATGCGCAATTCCCAAACATAGAGGTTCATGAAGTTCCGGACTACAGCTTAGGTATTCATCATGATCCGGAAAAGTATACTTTTGGCTGGTTTGGTCATATGATTTTGACAAAAGCTGATGCATATCCGATAAAAACATACATAGATTATGGTCTGGATAAAGATCCGAAGGAAGAATACAAGAATGATCCCATGACAACCGTGCTCGAGTATCTAGGATCACTTAAAAAAGGTGAGCAGGTATGGATACAGATAATGATTCAAGCGAATGCTAAAGAAGGACTCAAATATGGTCGAATACTTACAAAACCTGACTGGAAAGGCGGTGTGGACAAGGAAATTAAAGACCTTATAAAAAAGGCGAGATTCAAGCCTGAAGGCGATCAACAGCCGTCTTCACTGCATCTATCAAAAGATCAGCAGGATACTATTGCTGCAATAGAGAGAAATATTGCAAAGAACGCTTTCGATACTATGATACGCGCAGTATACTTTGCAGAGAAAGACGCTTTTAATCCTACTAACATCGGAGGACTTATTGGGTCGTTCAAGCAGTTTAGTTCAAATACTTTAAACGGATTTAAGCCAGGATTCTCGGCTGGTTATGAGTATCCTTGGCAAGATTTTCGCGGAGGAAAAAAGAAAAAGGAGCAGAAACAGCTTCTGGAGGCATATAAGCGCCGTTCATTCTTTAATACGCCTTTTAAGAATTTCCACATCAAGCCGTTTGTCTTGACGACTGAGGAGCTTGCTACCATATTCCACTTCCCAAGCTCTGAGGTAGCGGCAACACCGACGCTGTCGAGAATCCCATCCAAGAAAGCGGAAGCTCCGGCTAATCTGCCAGTCTGATATTAATGAATCTTTATTTCTTCAACAGAAAAACTGTCTTTGCTATTGCCGGAGCCCTTCTCGTGGCTCTTGTGTTGGGTATCTATTACTTTACTGTGTCTGCTCCTAGATCGTTTCCAGAGGATTCTATTATTTCTGTGACTCCGGGCTCCGGTCTCCTTCAGCTTTCTTCAAGACTGGAGGAGGATGGGGTTATACGTTCGCCGTTTTGGTTTAGGATTA
>JBBDIN010000156.1:0-10651 GCA_040880385.1 Thermodesulfobacteriota bacterium
ATTGAATAGACCACTTTGGGAGGTATCTCCATATACTGTTTTCTGTTTATAATGCCGTCCCTCTCAAGTTCACGCAGCTGCTGAGTTAACATTCTTTGTGTTACCTCTGGGATTAACCTCCTGAGCTCATTAAAGCGCCTTGGGCCCAGATTAATATAGTATAGTCTCTCAGGCTTCCATTTTCCGCCGAATATGTTTATTGATCCCGCTATCGGGCAAGACTCGTTCTCTTCTTTGTTTATTTTTGCCACTATTTGTCCACCTTTAGAGTCTATCCTTAGTATACATTTCGATACTATATAACAAAAATGTGCCTGGTTGAAACATTATACTATATCATTATAATAGAATTCAAGCTCTAAAAATCAACTTCAGGAGGTAAGAATAATGACAGATGAAGAAAGGAAATCGGTAGCATCTGAATATTTAAAAGCTTTAGATACCGGTAAGGATATTTTTCATTTATTTGATGAAGATGCGGAAGTCTTCTTCCCAAATTGGGGAGTAGCAAGAGGCGTAGAAGAGTATACAAAGCTATTTTCTGATCTTGGTGCTTTGGTTGAGGATTTCAAGCATCATCACGCATATATTAACTGGATTATTCAGGGTGATATGGTAGTTGCAGAGGGTTCAAGTGAAGGGAAACTCAAGAGTGGAGAGACATGGTCGGATAGCAAATGGTGTGATGTCTTTGAAATAAGGGATGGAAAAATAAAGAGATTGTACATATACCTTGATCCTGAGTATTCAAGATATTGAGACCCGAAAATAGGGATTTAACTTACAAAGAGAATAAATATTAGCTAGACTCAGACTTATAACGTTTCAAGTGAGGAATATCCAAATATGAATGATAATATAATAGATCAAAATAAATCTTCTGATGTAGATACGCTGTTTCCTTCGTTGCCAATTGAGGAGTGGGAGGAGACAAAAAATACTCTCCACTTATTTTTTCAGATAGTTGGAAAAATTCGTCTCACTCTGTTTCCCAAAATGAATCATTGGTGGCACGTTACGCTTTATCTTTCTCCCGAGGGAATGACCACTAGGCCAATTCCGTATCAAAACATGATATTTGAGATTAAATTCGATTTTATTGACCATAGATTAATCATTACAACCAGCGACGGGCAGGAAAAGTCCTTTGGTCTGGAAGGAATATCTGTTTCGGATTTTTACAAAAAAGTTGATACTTCTTTAAAAGAATTGGGAATTGAAGTAAATATTAAAGCCACTCCCTACAATGTTCCCTTTAGTGATGTGCCTTTTGAATCAGACCGGGAGCACTCCTCATATGATAAAGAATACGTAAACAGATATTGGCGTATTTTGGTACAGGTAAATTCTGTTTTTGAGGAGTTCAGGAGCAGGTTTATAGGTAAGAGTACCCCTGTGCATCTTTACTGGCACCACGCTGACCTAGCCGTTACCAGATTCTCCGGCAAGAAAGCTCCGGCTATGGAAGGCGGCACCAATGCAGACAAAGAGGCATATTCTCATGAAGTCATAAGTTTTGGATTCTGGGCAGGAGACGACAATGTAAGAGCACCGGCTTTTTATTCTTACACCTATCCCGAGCCCGAAGGTCTTGCGGAAGAACCCCTTTCCCCTAAAGAAGCGTTTTGGAATACGGATAGTGGAGCTATGGCTGTGTTAATGTATGATGATCTCAGAAAATCAGATTCGCCGAGACAAGCTTTGCTGGATTATCTGCAAAGCGCCTATCTTGCAGGTTCTAAGGGAGCCAAGTGGGATCTCAATGAATTTGATTTAAGTGCTAATATTGCAAAATGATTATAACAAGAGTCTATTCAGACAATATTGGAGAGTCTCATTTTGAAGATGTCGAGATAAAATTAACATCCTCAGGTGAGATTGGGAAATTGTCTGAACATTACCCGGCAGCAAATATCCTTTTTCGAGAAAATGATTCAGATTATGATTATGATTGGCATACTGCCCCACAAAAACAGTACATAATCCTTCTTGATGGTGAGATAGAGCTTGAAGTTAGCGATGGAGAAAAGCGCTTTTTTAAGGGCGGCGATGTTATCTTAGTCGAGGATGTTAAGGGTAAGGGGCATAGAACCAAAGCTGTCTCAGATAATTTAAGAAGATCTATTTTTGTAACAATTGATTAAATACTTTAATAGAGGGAAATCTAGAAATGTCAGCAAAAATATTTGGGCTACACCATGTAACTGCTATAGCCGGTAACGCTAAAAAGAATTACGAATTTTATACTCAGGTTCTTGGTCTAAGACTTGTGAAAAAAACTGTTAATTTTGATGATCCTGGTACTTATCATCTTTACTATGGCAATGAATCTGGTGAACCCGGCACTATCCTCACCTTTTTCCCGTGGGAAGGTATTAAAAGAGGAACACCTGGAGCAGGGCAAGCCACCTCTACATCTTTTTCAATTCCAGAGGGTTCTATTCCTTTCTGGCTCAAACGTTTTCAAGATAATGACATTGTCTATAACAATCCTTCTTTAAGGTTTGATGAGGAGACAATTGTTTTTTTAGATCCCGATGGGCTTAAACTTGAGCTTGTTTCTCATTCTTCTAAAGACGAAAGGACACCTTGGACCACAGATGATATCTCATCTGATCAGGCCATAAAGGGATTTTACAATGTTACCTTAACCTTAGAGGGCTATGAAAGAACTGCAAATTTGATTACAGAATTGTTCTGTTATGAACTTGTCGATGAGCATATAAACCGCTTTAGATTCATAAATAGAAATAGTGAGACTGCTAATATTCTCGACCTAGTATGTCTGCCTTCAGGAAAGCGAGGTACTGTTGCAGGAGGCAGTGTTCATCATATAGCCTTTAGAGTAGCAAATGAAGGGGAGCAGCTTCAAGTAAGAGGGAAATTAGTTGAAATGGGTTACAACGTAACTCCTCAGTTAGATAGGAATTACTTTCAATCCGTATATTTTAGAGAGCCTGGTGGAGTGCTGTTTGAGATAGCAACCGATCCGCCCGGATTTACTGCTGATGAAGAATCTCAAGATCTCGGCAAGGAATTGAAACTCCCGGATTGGCTTGAGCCCCGGAGAAAAGCAATTGAAGACGTTCTTCCAAAGTTGGATTAGATGAATCAAGAATTAAACTTTACACACAAATATATACCATCTTCTGACCCTACTAATAAGATTACGCTTTTACTCTTACACGGTACCGGAGGTAATGAGGAAAGCTTTCTTCCTATTGCGGATATAATTTTGCCTCAAGCTGCTGTTCTTAGTCCTAGGGGGCAAATTCTGGAAAACGGAATGCCCAGGTTTTTTAGAAGATTATCCGAAGGGGTGTTTGATCTCCCGGATTTGAAATTGAGGACAAAAGAATTAGCTGAATTTGTTAATTCATCTGCTCAGAAATATGAAATTGCATCAAATAAGGTCATAGCGGTCGGATATTCAAATGGTGCCAACATAGCTTCAAGCGTTATGTTTACTTATCCCAAAATTATTTCGAAAGCGGTATTGTTTCATCCCATGATTCCCTTCGTTCCTGAAACGTCTCCAGATTTATCTGACCTCAATGTATTAATTACTGCTGGCACGAATGACCCAATAGTTACCAAGGAAGAAACTCTGGAACTCTATAATTTGTATGAGCAATATGGCGCATTGGCGGAGATATTCTGGCATGATCAGGGTCACAATCTTACCAGGGAAGAGATTGATAAAACTAAGAATTTCCTTTTTGAATCCTGAGTCCCTATTTTTCCAACTAAAGAGTTGACACAAGTAGTTTAAAATCTGATATTGTTTGTAATGGGCTTATTAACTTTGTCCTATATAGACGGAGGTTTATTAAATGATTGATCTTTATACATCGACAACACCAAATGGACGAAAGGTGTCCATTATGCTAGAGGAGACCGGGTTACCTTATATTACAAAACACCTGAAACTTGGTAAGATGGAGCAAAAAGAAGACTGGTACATGGAGTTAAATCCTAACGGTAGAATCCCAACGATCGTGGATCACGATAACGACGACTTCGCTGTATTTGAATCGGGAGCAATATTAATTTACTTAGCCGAGAAAACCGGAATGTTCCTGCCCACAGATGTAAAAGGGCGCTCAACTGTTATACAGTGGCTGATGTTCCAAAAAGCTGGAATCGGACCTATGCAGGGGCAATCAAATGTTTTTTACCGCTATGCGCCTGAGAAGATTGAATATGCGATTAGACGTTATCAGAAGGAAACAAGAAGGCTTTATGAAGTGCTCGATGTCAGGCTTAAAGATAACGAGTATCTGGCAGGGGATTACTATTCTATTGCTGATATTGCTACATACCCCTGGATCCATGTTCACAATTGGGCGGGTGTAGAAGTGCACGATCTGGAGAATCTAAAAAGATGGAAGGAAGTAGTAGGGCAAAGACCTGCAGTAAAGCGTGGCATGGATGTACCCAGACCGCCTGTTATGGATGAGAAGGCAGCTGAGAGAGGGGCCAAACTCTTAATTTAGCACATCTATTATTTTGAATAAACTTTAGGAGGAATCTGTATTGAAGAACCTAAAAGTTGACGTAGCAATTATTGGCGGAGGGACTGCCGGTCTTGTTGCATACGGCAGGGCAATAGAACATACCCAGAGTGTTGTTATCATTGAGGGTGGTCAGTACGGCACTACCTGCGCAAGAGTGGGCTGTATGCCGAGCAAGCTGCTTATATCGGCGGCGGAAGCGGCTCATTCAATTAAAGAAGCTCCGGGTTTTGGTATATACCCCAACGGTGAGCCCACAGTAGACGGCATAAAAGTTATGGAGCGGGTTCGGAGTGAAAGGGACCGTTTCGTAGGATTTGTGCTTGATTCAATTGAATCAATTCCGCCTCAAAATAAAATAAGGGGATATGCCAGGTTTCTTAACAACCATACTCTACAGGTAGATGACCACACTACTATTGAAGCTAAGTCGGTAGTTATAGCTACAGGGTCATCACCAGCAGTTTTGCCCATGTTCGAAGCAGCTGGGGATAGGCTAATTGTGAATGACGATGTTTTCTACTGGAAAGATTTGCCTGAATCTGTGGTCGTTTTCGGAGCAGGAATTATAGGGCTTGAGATCGGACAGGCTCTTCACCGTCTAGGAGTTAGAATCAAGATGCTTAGCAAGTTTGGTTTGGTTGGACCACTCAATCATCCTGAAATTATTGAGTACGCAGATAAAACTTTTCAGGATGAGTTTTACATAGATACGGATGCTGAAACTTTAGATATTAAAAAAGTTGGTGATCAGATTGAGGTTACATTTAAAGATTTGGACGGTATCCTGCAAAACGAAAAATTTGACTATCTACTTGCTGCGACCGGAAGGACCCCTAATATAAAAAATCTAGGCTTGGAGAACACAAGTTTAGAACTCGATGAAAGGGGAGTTCCTATCTTTGACCGCTACACTCTGCAATGTGGAGACAGCTCAATCTTCATAACCGGGGATGCGAATAATGATATTCTATTACTCCATGAAGCGGCTGATGAAGGACGAATTGCCGGTGCGAATGCAGCCTCTTATCCTGAAGTTCATGCAGGACACAGAACAAGTCCGATAACGGTAGTATTCACGGATCCTCAGATCGCGCTTGTTGGCAATAGCTATAATCAGCTAAAAGAAACTCCTAATTGCTGCTTTGTAACCGGTAAAGTTTCTTTTGAAAATCAGGGACGTAGCCGTGTAATGCTGAAAAATAAGGGCATTCTACACATCTATGCGGAATATGGTTCAGGAATGTTTTTGGGGGCTGAGATGTTTGGTCCCCGCGCTGAGCATATAGCGCATTTACTCGCATGGGCACATCAAAAAAGAATGTGCATACCTGAAATGCTGGAAATGCCTTTTTATCATCCGGTGATAGAAGAGGGCGTAAGAACCGCACTTAGAGATGCTAACAAAAAGCTTCATATCGGTCCCGGGCTTGATGAGACGAGTGTCGAATGCGGCCCAGGAATATAGTTTGTTTTGATGCAAAGTAGTCATTAAGCTCTTATGCATATCAACAATATCGTTAGGAGGTCAGGGTTATGAGATTGGAAGGCAAAACAGCTTTAATAACCGGAGGTGGAGACGGAATAGGAAGGGCAACAGCGCTTCTTTTCTGTGAAGAGGGGGCCAAGGTCGGGATCATGGGAAGGACCGGATCAAGACTCGATCAAGTTGTTAAGGAAGCCAAAGGGCCTGGTGAGATCTCCGCATATCAAGGTGATGTTTCTAAGGAACAAGATGTGAAAAGAGTAGTAAATGATTTCTACAAGAAGTACGGAAAAATAGACATACTCTTTAACAATGCTGGAATTTATGAAGGCGGGTGTGTTGTGAAAACATCGATCGAAGTTTGGGATAGGACTATGGATATAAATGTTAAGGGCGTCTTTCTTGTAAGCAAATACGTGGTTCCCATAATGTCTAAACACGGTGGCGGGGCGATTGTTAACAATTCCTCAGTTCTCGGTATTGTTGGTATGGAGAACTGTGTCGCATATAACGCTTCAAAAGGTGCGGTCAGGCAAATTACAAAGAGTATGGCACTTGACCATGCGAATGAAAATATCAGAGTAAACTCTGTTTGCCCCGGATATATTAAGACTAAAATGGACCCTGAATTTATGGGTAACCCACCGGATGCTGAAGAGCAGTTGGATAAAATAGCAGCCGATATGATTCCGCTTGTAAGGCGCGCTGAAGCTGTAGAAGTTGGGCACGCTGTATTGTATTTAGCGAGCGATGATGCTAGATATGTGACCGGTTCTGATTTGGTAATCGACGGTGGCTGGACAACGGTTTAATTTAATCTCTGCGACTATAAAAGCATCGATCATAAGGAATCTTGATTAAAAGTTTGATAAGTATTACCATTGTACTGATGTCCTAAATTTACTGAAATCTGAACTCAAACAGTGGGGGGTTCCATGCTAGATGGCGTGATGCTGCTGTGGTTTATTTTAACTGCTATATCCGTTGTGTTTGTTGCAGCGGACATTCGCAAAACTCCGGAATCGAAGGTTTTGAAATGGGGGTTTATACTCCTGACTTTATATACGGGACCCTTCGGCGCTTTTTTATACGTGCTGGGCTGCCGAGAGCCTCTTGCGGGTTTACATGAGCGTTTCGTAGCAGTAAGATGGCGGCAGGTTCTTGGCTCTACAATGCACTGCGTTGCAGGGGATGGGTGGGGATACTGGTCGGTACCATTCTTATTTAAATTAGTAATCTTTCCTTCATTCATAAACCTCTGTAATATATCTGGATTCCATTTTAAATTGTAGTCACATGTAGCACCACCAGGACCGTCAAGCTCGTTATCTTCCTGATAATCAACAGTTACTTTATCCTGTAACATAGATTCTACTAGCAATTTTCGGTCATCAGCACTTAATTTCCTTATTTCTTTTATAATTTCTCTCAATTGATTCTTGTTGTTGTGTAAGAAATCCGATATATCTTTTTCTCTTTCAGTCAAATTTGCAAGTTCCTTACATTCTATTTTAGTGTCATTTAGGCTAGATTCAATAGTTAAAATTTCATCTTGGTTAATTTGTAATCTATTTATTAAATCATTCTGGTTTACTACTTCATTCTCCATTAATGCAAAAATATTATCCTTTGCTCTATTTTTTTTATTCAATTCCATTTCTAACCTGCTTATTCTTTCCTGGAACTGTTTCATTTTATTCTTCTGCTTTTTAGGATCAAACAGATGATCGAAAGCTTTGTTAGGATTCAAACTAAACATGATCACAATATCGCTCCAAACAGCATTTTCAATAGACTTAGTTCGAATATAAGGCAGACTGCATTTTATATTACGTCCAGAAGCTATTAATTTATTTTTACTTGTACTTGCCCAATAACAAACATAATTGCGCGGTGCTGTACCATCTTTTCGAACTTTTCCTACTTTTGGCTTTACTCGACCTCCACATCGTCCACAAATAAGAACATCACGCATGATTAAGTCTTCTGTTTTATCAGAACGTTTAGATTTGATACCTTGTTCTTTGAGCTTTAGGCCTATATCTTGAAATGACATTTTTTGATTCAAATACATATCAACAATCAATTGATAAACTTTGGCTTCCTCTTTATTAATTTCAAGTTGTTTTGTTTCTTTGTTCCAGTAATAGGCGTAGGGTGGCATGCCAATAAATATGTGTTGCTCATTCCATCTAGCCATCTTGTTCTCATGCATCTGCTCCTTAATAGTATTATGTTCCCATTCTGAAAATAGAGCCAAAAATCCGGCCATCATCTTGCCCGTTAGTGCTGTTGAATCAATGTTTTCTTTTATACTTACTAATGAGATTCCATAGTTTTTCAGTTCATAAGATAAGTTCATATAATCTTTAGCATTGCGTGCAAATCTTGATAGTTTTGTAATGATAATAACTTCAAACTTTCCTTTCTTAGCATCATCAATCAAATTCTTTAAATTGGTTCTGTACTCAATCTTAGCGCCAGAAATTCCCTCATCAGAATATATATCGCCTAATTCCCAGTCCTTATTTTTAGCATAGTCAACTATTTGTTGTCTTTGTGTTGAGAGACTTTCACCTTCTTTGACCTGAATAGAGGTCGATACCCTAATGTAGCCAACTGCTTTTTTTTGTTTTATATTCATCTCATAACCTCCTCACTAGTATAAGATTGTTTTTGTTACTAATTGCAAAATCAATCGATATGACAATGCTACAATTTGCTCTATCTATCTTATTATACTTTTGTCGTTACATGAAATTCGGGTATTTTTTAAAAATATTTTCAGAGAGATTGTAATATTCAATAATATCAGGCAGTTATGTCTGATATTATTTTTAATTAAATTTGCTATTTTCCGATGGAAAATCTTATTATTAGATATTAACATAAAGAATGTATTGAATGTTTACATAATCATAATAATCTAGAATCTGTACTTCTCCCCATTAAGAATTGATATATTTGAATATGGATTTATTTCATAAGTCCTCTGTTGTGTTTACACAATATAATTATGTTATAATGCGAATATACATAAAAAACTATTTAGCATCTTATGAAAAATCTAACTCAAAAGGTGGACCGCTTTCGGGGGCTTGACAATATGGCTACCAAGATAGACATACAGTATTATTCAGATAGTAGGAATGCACTTTTAAAAGCTATAGTTGAGTAGACAAGTTGTAGCATTTAAAATTAAAAAAGGGGTTCTCTAATGGATTCTTTAGGAAAGCTCGTACAAGGTAATTTAAGAGATATTTGGAGAAATGAGGCCTTTGATTTCACAAAGTGGTTAGCTCAGAAAGAGAATTTGGAGCTACTTGGTGATGAAGTTGGTATTCAAATTACACTTTTACAAACAGAGGCAAATGTTGGTAATTTCAATGTTGATATTTTAGCAAAAGAAATAATTTCAAAAAGGAATATCATAATAGAAACCCAATTGGAAATAACTGATCATGACCATTTGGGTAAGGTTATTACTTATGTTTCGGGTTTTGATGCTTCAATAATAATTTGGATAGTTAAGGATGTTAGAGAAGCGCATAAGAGAGCAGTTGATTGGTTGAACGAACACACTGATGAAGAAATTGACTTCTTTATTGTAAAAATGGAACTTTGGAAAATAAACGATTCTCCCTATGCACCAAAATTTCATATTATTTCAGAACCCAATGATTGGGCAAATGCGATTAAAAAATCGGTAAAAGAGACTGAATTATCTGAGACACAGCTTCTCCAACTAGAATATTGGAAGAAATTTAAAGAACATGGATTGGACAAAAATACAAGATTAAAGTTAAGGAATGCTCGACCGCAGCATTGGTTTGATATAGCTATTGGAAATTCTGAAAGCCAAATTTCACTTACAGTAAATACGCGAGAGGATTTGATTGGTTGCGAGTTATATATTTATGAAAACAACGAGTTATTTGGCTATTTATATGATAAAAAGGCTGAAATTGAAGCAGAAATAGGTGCTGAATTAGACTGGATGGAATTAAGAACAAAGAAAGCTAGTAGAATTAAACTTGCAAAAGGAGCTCACATACAAGATACGAATAAATGGAATGAGTCTTTTGAGTGGATGTTTAATTATGCTGAGAAGTTTTATGATGTTTTTAGTAGATATATCCCCATTAAGAATCTAGTAGAGTCATAATCTTTCAGTGCCACACGACTATTTTGGATGGAGCAATGTAACTGTCTTATACATAGTAAGCCTCTACATTTACGTGATCATTTTATTGCGTCGTCCTATATTATAGAGGTCGTAATTTAAGGAGGATACTAGATGATGAAAAAATCATATACTTTCTGCTTAGTGCTTCTGATGTGGCTCACTGTCTTATAACTGGTCCAGTTAGAAGGGAGAAGGTCAATCAATATATGAAGAAATAGTAACTATGATTTTATGCTTTTACCGTTTTCTTAAACAATAACATATAACTTTTCAATATTACAACACCCGAATTAAATAAAATCACACTTACATTATAGACACAATTCAGGAATTTATTTTCCGTTTTTCGTTAACCTAAGAAAACTTAAAAAAATCTAATTGGCATTAGAATAAAGAAGCACATTTATTTCTGACCTTCCCCCTGGTAACTGGACCAGTTAAAAGTAGAGGAATCTGGCAAAATAA
>JBBDIN010000157.1:0-10588 GCA_040880385.1 Thermodesulfobacteriota bacterium
TGTCGCCGTGAACTAGAAATATTTTTTTCAGCTTAGGCCTATCTAGATTAGAAAGGTAATCCAGCATTTCATTTTGATCCCCGTGTGCACTATAGGAATCCATAATCTTCACCTTTGCATTAACCTTTCTTTCAACTCCAAATATGCGGACCTTTTTATCACCACGTCTTATTTTGGCACCGAGTGTATGCGGCGCGCAAAAACCTACAATTAAAATGGTATTATTGGGATTCTCAATATGATTAATCAGATGATGCACAATTCTTCCGCCTGTCATCATTCCTGAGGCGCTAATAATGATTGCCGGCCCTTCTAAATAATTCAGCTTTTTAGAGTCTTCTGTCTTACGAATGTATTTAAGGTCGTTAAACCTAAAGGAGTTTGGATCTTCAATCATGTATTCAAGAATATCCGAATCAAAACACTCAGGGTGTAGCCTAAAAACTTCTGTAGCATTTACAGCCATAGGGCTGTCTACAAAAACCGGTATTTCGGGCAGACGCCCTTGGGTTTCAAGCTTGTCTAAGGTATGAACTATTTCCTGTGTTCTCCCGACGCTAAATGCCGGAATGATGAGCTTCCCCCGGTTTACTACGCATGTTTCATGAATGATCTTGAGCAAATCCTCAACGTCTTCAGGAAGCTGATGATGCTTTCTGCCCCCATAGGTAGATTCACATATCAAATAGTCCAGATTCTCCATCGGCACAGGGTCTTTTAAAATCGGCCTGTCGGGTCTGCCTATATCACCACTGAATCCGAAATAAACGGGCGGCTTTCCTTTCTGAGCAATTTTTAGAGTAACGCTCGCACTTCCAAAAATGTGACCGCTGTCTCTGAGCTGAACCCATACGTCAGATCTTATTTTGTGCCATTTATCATAGCTAATTCCTACAAATCCTTCTAAAGCATCGTATGCATCTTCATGAGTATAGAGAGGCTTTGCATCAGGCTTGAGACCTTGTTTCTCTAGTCTTTTATTGGTGTAGTAAGCATCGCTTTCTTGAATCTTTGCGCTGTCAATTAACATAACTGCCGAAAGGTCTCTCGTTGCACTGGTACAAATAATCTCACCCTTAAACCCATCTTTAACCAGCCTGGGAATTCGCCCGCAATGATCTATATGGGCGTGGGAGAGAATCATGCAATTTATTTCTTTAGGGTCAAATATCCAATTCGTATTAAAATCTTCAAACTCTTCGTCTCTTCCTTGATATAGCCCGCAGTCTAGAAGGATTTTATACCCATCGTCTAGCTTAAGCAGATGGCAGCTTCCTGTGACAGTTTGTGCAGCGCCGCAAAATTGTATTTCCATGGTTGACCTCTTTGGTGATATTGACAATATAATCGACTAAGGAACTTTTTCTAAATTGTGACTGTGATCCGCATCCGCATTATTAGATGACAACTCTTCTTTTAGAGCTGAATTATTCAATATCCCAGATATAACTATCCATACAACAAGATATCCCATAGTTGCTCCAAGTGTATTAGCCACTATATCAAAAAAAGAAGCGCTTCTACCAGGAATATAAAGCTGGAATAATTCAAGCACTACGCCAAGACTAATAATAAAAATAAATAAATAGACTTTTTTGTGTCTAGATTGCACAGAGATATATGCTAAAAAGCCCATCCCACCGTAAGCAAGAAAGTGGGCGAGTTTATCTGAGTGCATGCCTGCGCCAATAGCTGCTGTAGGAATCAAACTTAGGAATATTACTAAAAGTATATAACCTGCAAAAATCAGTTGTATCATTAGTTCCTCAAAAGATATTGTTGTGCATAAAACAAAGTATTATACACAAACATAAAGAATAAAAATTGATTTTGACTCCAATATATTTATTATGATATAGAATACATACGATTATACGGTAAACTCGTAAACGAATAAACAGAAGTAAGCAAATTATAGGAATAACTTACCAATGAGCACATTAGCACAACCTAAAAACATCTGGATTAAGGACCCGGCCTTTGACCTCATATATTTGAGCTTCGGATGGATATCGGTTTACCTGGCGTTTATAATCTTCAAGAATTACTTTGCCACGATTTTAATCATAGTGGCGGCAACAAGCTTTGCACATCGACACTACACTTTTGCCCTGGTCTATGGGCAGAAAGAAGAGTTTAATAAGCGAAAATGGTCATACATTCTGCTTCCGATCGCTTTTTTAGTAATCGCGGTCACATTTTACAAGCTTAAGCTTTTTTCTATTCTGCTTGTTGTCTCGATAGTATGGCTTATGTTCCACACTTTAGCCCAAAAGTACGGGCTTACTAGAATATATTCGAGGAAAGCGGGTTACGGCTTAGCCTGGCTGGACAAGGGAATAATATACTCGTGGTTCGTTTATCTGTTTTTTGCACTAGGGGAAAGAAACAAGGGGCTCCTGAGTGAGTATCATGAAGGACGGACCCTGATTCAGTATCTGGGAGATTATTTCCACGTATTTACTATGGTATCCTATGTCGCCCTTGCGGTAGCTATCGCATTTACCGCCATTTACATATATGTGGAGCTTAAGAACTGGGACAAAATCAGTCTGCCGAAAAACATTTTCGTATTCTCGATATTACTCCTCTACGCAATATTCTTTCAAAACCTGGTTATAGGGTTTTTGGTGTTCGGGTTTTCACACGCAATCGAATATATAGCATTTGTGAACCTATTCGTTAACTCAAAGTACAAGAAGAGGCCCGACACAGGAAGCTTCTTCTCAAGGGTAACCAAGAAGCAGTGGCTGTACGCAGGAATATTCACGGTTCTTCTGGCCGGAATCAGCGTTGCAGGTATTAATATTAACGAATACGTTCTCGGGCTTTATATAACAGGGTCTTCTTTCTTACATTTTATATATGACGGGTGGATATGGAAAGTGAGCAAACCCGAGGTTGGCCAGCCACTTGATATAGAGTATGCGCCAACGACAAATTAAAACATTTGAATCTACCGGGCAAAAATAAATTTTAACTAATATATTTCGTTATGGTAAAAAAATTGTGGATTGAACGTTCAAGATAGGATATATTAAAAGTAATCATGGGTAGACCGTACGAATTCGACAGAGAGGAAACGCTTTCAAAAGCTATGGAGCTCTTTTGGGAAAAGGGGTACAAGGCAACCAGCATAGAAGACCTGGTCGATAGGATGGGTATAAAAAGAGGCAGTATTTATAATACCTTTGGAGATAAGCACTCACTATTTATCGCCGCTGTTGAATATTACGCTAAAGAGGTCACATCTAGAACAATTAAGATACTTGAGTCCCCGGGTTCACCGCTAGAGAACATAAAATTATTTTTTGAAACTATTGTAAACACACCTTCCGACAAAAAAACGAGAGGATGCTTAATTAGCAATACGGTCGTTGAACTTGCCCCCCATGATGAAAAAGTAGCAGAAACGGTAAGAAATATATTAGAAAGAATACAAACTGCCTTTCTTCGCTGCTTAGATAAAGCTGTAGAGCTTGGTGAACTGCCGGAAGACACTGATACAAAAGTGCTTTCACACTTTCTCGCCACAAGTACACATGGCTTAATTGTTACAGGAAAATCAGCAGTAGATAATAAGCAAGTAAAAAACGTTGTAGATGTAATTTTATCGACTTTACATTAAAAAAATTTGCTTGATTGTTGAACAATCATTCAAATAAAAATACTATATAGGAGGTATTAAAGTATGGCTAGAATAGGTTATATAGAAAAGGAGAATGCTCCTGAGAATGTAAAGGCTGTTTATGAGCAGCTGGAGAAAACGTTTGGGATAGTCCCAAATGTATTAAAAGGAATGGCAAACAGTACAGAGCTATTTATGGGCTTTATGCCGTTTCTTGGAGCAGCTTTAGGCCCAAGCAAGGTTGATAATGCAACTAAAGAGCTGGCGATTCTTACCACTTCAAAGCTAAACGGATGTAGCTACTGTACTGCTCATCATACTGCGGCAGGAAAAAGAGCGGGGCTAACGGATGAGAAGATTGACGCTACTCCGGATGAAACCAGCCCTGCTTTAGATGACAGGGAGAAAGCAGTAGTTAGATTTTCCAAAGAATTGGCGCAGAATGTTGCTGCTAGTCAAGAGTCTTTAGATGAGCTTAGAAAGTACTTTGATGAGGCCCAAATTGCCGAGCTAAACATGGTAAATGGTGTATTTCACGTGTTAACAAGATTCGCTGATACATTTAAAGTAGAACTTGAAAGGTAGGAGATAACTCACTCTTATTAAAGATGATTATGGGAGGCTTGGTTTGAACCAACTACTATCTACTTCCAACCCAACTTAAATTCAAACCAAGCCTGTTTTGATTTGAACTAATTTATTTATTCTCCAGATTCCTTGCATGTTTTAAGCGAGTTTTTTAACTTTTCTATGCTATCTGCGTTATCTTGAGTAATTGCTTGCACTAAATTTGCAAAATCTGCAGTTGAATACTCACTAGACAGTTTTTCAGTAGCGATTTGCACTGTGTATCACAAATCTCCGATGCAGAGGTCTCAATGACACACTCCCTTATGCAATAGGAGGTAAGCTCTAGCTTAGGATCATTGTTAGAGCTACAAGAAGCAGCCAGCAACATTAAAGTTATTAATAATACTCCACAAAAATGAATGATAGGGTATTTTCTAGTCAAGACTAATTACCTCCACTTTTTTACGATACTGCGACTCACCAAGAACGAGATTGTTGTTTATTAATTCTATAGACCCTATATCACGATCCCCCCTATCTATCTGACCAATACATTTCATAATAAGCCTTTGTTCAATTGTGAGTTTTTCCTGCTGATAAAAGGACCTATAATTCTCAAGTCCAAACCTTGTCAGAAAAACCGTCATAGCTACCATGGTACCACCCCCACTAGCTCTGGTATCGAGGATATGGATTCCGCCCTTAACTTTACCTATTACCTTATATCCGAAATAATTCTTTTCCCCGGAATCTTCATATTCATAGCCTATATATCCATCTTCCGAGACCTTGTAATCCATAAAGAATTCATTACTTGAAACACACGATTCAACGTCAACAGCTCTAACGATAGGAGGAGGTGAATCAGCTAAATTAACCATAAACTGCTCCACACAACCAGGATGTATAGCCTTACCTTTATAAGTAAAACTCTTATTAGCTTCTTTCAAAACATCTTCAACAGATGGTGCCTCTTGTGGTTCTGCAACATCCGTTTCTGACAAATTATCCTTAGAAATTGAGCTAATTGTAAATGAAACTAAAATTACGAGTGTCCATAGTATTTTCATCTTACCTCCCTTCACAATCCGGTTATTACAACCTTACCTTACAGTACTCACAGCTACAATCATAATATAGAAACACAGTACATGCACTATGTTAATTTGCATTGGCAATCTTTAAGAGACTTGTACATGTGATGCAATCTAAATACAATTTAGTTCTTAAATCACAAACTCATCTTAGGTTAATTGTAAAACAGAAATGATTATTGATCTAGCCATAATACTCACATACTTCGTCGTAATAATGATTATAGGCATATGGAGCAGAGCAAAATCCGATGTCGGCGTAGAGGAATATTTCCTAAGCTCAAGGTCACTTAAATGGCCATATATCGCAGTTTCCACTATAGCTACGAACATACAAGCCAATCACTTCATCGCAATGGCAGGCTCTGCATATGTATTCGGGCTTGCTCAGGCGAATCTTGAGATAAATGCAATCTTTGGAATTCTTATCGCAGCATTTGTGTTCGTACCGATATACCTCAGGATGAAGGTATTTACAATCACGCAGTTCTTTGAAGCTAGGCTTGGACCGAAAGTCGCCCTAACCTACTCGATCTTTATGATTGTTCTTTATTCGTTTATGTATCTTGGAACTGCACTTTTTTGGGCAGCCTATGCCGCCAATGGAGTTTTTGGAGAGTTATTTGATTCCACCAACTTAAGCGTTCCAGTAAGGCTTGGAATTTTAATAATTTTTACCGGGGCTTTTTCAGCTGCCTACACTTATATGGGTGGTTTAAGAGCCGTTGTGAGAACAGATGTCGTACAGTTTTGCCTATTAGTCTTAGGCGGATTCGTCATATTATTTGTTGCAATTCATCACCTCGGCGGCTGGTCAGAGCTTTGGAACACAACCGGGGACTTAATGCACTTACACCTCCCAAGCGACCATGAGACCCTACCCTGGATTGGAATTTTTGGGATGCTGCTATTGAATCTGAATTACTGGGGAGCAAACCAGGTGATTTTACAAAGAGCGCTTGCGGCAGAAGATTTGAAACAGGCGCAGATCGGTCTTCTGGTTGAAGGAGTACTGAAGTATGTGATGGCGCTTATAATCATTGTCCCTGGAATCGCACTGGCCGGCATATTAAAAGATAACCCGCTTAAAGATCCTGATCTAACCTATTTGACACTCGTGAACGATTTTCTTCCTGTGGGTGTAAGCGGTCTAATACTCACTGGTTTATTTGCATCGCTCATGAGTACTCTAGATTCAATTTATAACTCCGTATCGACCCTGTGGTCAATTGACATATACAAGAGATATCTGAACCCTCGAGCATCTGAGACGCAGATGGTAAAAGCAGGCAGGTATTCTATAATGGCCTCATTTGCAACTGGAGCTATTTTTGCGTTTATTGTAGTTTATGTAAAGTTCGGGAATCCTGAGTTCCCACTCACCCACTGGTTTAATGCAATGTCTTATTACATTAAAATCAGTTTTGTAATAATAATAATGTCGGCAATGTTCCTATACGCACCGAATCGTAGACTGGTGCTTTTTACTATGCTTTTTAGTGTAGTTCTGACTTACATTTTCCAAATTGGGCTGCCTGAGCTTAATTATTTTGTGAGAACAACTTGGGTAATAGTTATTTGCTTCGCTGTGATAGCTGTACCAACTTTGATAAAAAATGGTTTTAGACTTCCTAATGATAGATTCATTGAAGTCTCACATAGAAGTGTAATGAACTTTGGGATAATCTTGGCCCTCTCACTGATTGGAGCTCATATTATCTTTCACTAATGGGCATTAATTCAGGAATTTTTCTTTTTCATAACTATCGGGAATACGCACTTGGGAGCGCCGTATCCCTAGGTTTGGTAGCGGGATTTATCAAACATGAATCCATGTTTTTGAGGATCAACCATCTCGAACCATATTGAATCAAGCTGGCAAAGTATAGGCGTTAAGAAAGATACGTTATTAGAAGAAAAGAAATTAAAATAGTAGCACTTCTGAATTTCGATCGAAAAACTATCTTCATCTTCTGTTTCTTGATGTCGAGCGGTCCAGCTGAATGTAGCGCCATACTGATCCATCAGCCAACTGAAAATTTCTTTAAGACGGTCGGGATTATTTTTGCAAGCATCCAACATTAATGAAAGCGATGTTTTCATTGATAGGTTATCGAGTCAATTACAGAATTAGTATCGACTTCAAGTGAATTATTAATCTCTGACTTGAGCCCACTCATGAACTGAGAGGGGGGCCTGATGGCCAAACATATAATGCTTTAGGAAATCACCGACAGTAGACATTTTAGACCTCACTATTGACCCCATTCATCATAGCTTTGGATATAAACTCGAGTGTGGAATCTTTATCACCTATAACAGGCAGTAAGTTGTTGTATGCTGACATCACCCTTGAGCAAAGCTCGAGATGCCCATGCGATGGAGCGTCTACAATTGAAGAGGCATTGGACTCCTCAATCTCTTTTGCTTGTTTATTAGGGGAAATTCTATTATAAGTCCAGTTTATCAAAAATTATTGAAGATTACGAGTTTCGCTAGTTATGTACAATTTCCAATCTGATAAAACCAAATTCCCCTCTTCATCTAGAACATCATCTACATTAAGGTGGCTCGTTAGAGAAAATAAACGGGAAATGTCAACTTGAGCTAGAAGATAATGGATTGTAGTTTGTAAAATTTGTTGTCAGCTCTGAACACGAGAGATCCAAGTATCCGGTTTTATAAAACAGATCAATTAAGCTTATAAAAGGAAGTTTCGGTGTTGCACAGATATAGATCGGCTCCCATGTAGGATCAAATTTATTTTTGAAATCAAAAAGACCTTTATAATTAAATGCGTATTTTAAAACGTGGCCCGATTTAAACAAAAGATATTCCTGGAGCGATCTCTTAATACTAGACACAAAGTTATTCTCTTCCATTTTTTCAGGGGTAACGAAAGGAACTTCACCCAGACTAAAAAACTTAAAACCTTCATCCTTAAAAATGTTCATAACTGAGAACAATAAAGATTCCATAACTCCAACAGGGGCCTTCTTATTTCTCAATATCATTTCTGTGTGACAAACATTGTTGCCAGATACTGATACCGTAACGACCCCAAACCACTCGTCACGTAAAGAGCTAATTACAAAACATCTTGTGTTGGAATCAAAAGTATTATTAAATAAATATTTGAGATATGGTTTTGCACCATATGGTGTTTGCGCAATAAAATGCGAGACGCTTTGGCGATTTAAATCAGTTAACGGAATCTCCTTAACTTGACCGCATCTACTCCCCCTGGCTACAAGATCACGGACCGATTTTGAGATTTTATCCACATTATCTAAATTAATTATCCCTTCTGCCCCTGTTCTAATTATTTCATAATTCTTTTTCTTAAGATAAGAAGCTATCTCAGCGCTGCATCCGCGCAATAAAAATCCTTTGGTGAATTGCGCTTCGAGTTGGTCAGATAATTCTTCGATCTTGCAATTAGTTGGTACCTCAGCAGAATAAATCCAAGGGAGTCCCGACAGGGGCAGATTTACAGAATGAAATTTAGGAGATTCGATTTCTTTATGAGACCAGCTTAGAGGTATATTTCTTTTCAAAGTTTGACCTATGAGTAAGTTATTGAGGCAAAATCATACATTAACTATTGGGTTGAGCAAGATTCACGCCTCATATTGGGAAAAGCTCAGACATTCTATATAATGTAATTACTAATGATCTTTAAGGAGGGATCAAATATGAACTCTAAAACTCTATGGCTAGTACCGATGTTAATAAGTGGATTACTTCTTATATCATGCAACCAAAATGAAGAATCTAAATCGGGTGCGAACCAGAGGACATATGAGAGTCCCTTTGATTATTGCAAAGCAGTTGGGAATATAGATATACCAGGATCAGAATATACTGGTCCTAAAGTTCCTGAGACGATTGCTGAAAAGCTAAGAAAAGATATGGGTGTATCCGAAACTATGCCTGCGGATATGTTTAATGATGGAACATCATGGCGCTGTATGGATGGAAACGTTTACGCTTGTAATGTAGGGAATAATCTTCCATGCCGGGAAAGAGGAGATTTTAGTAAAATACCTAACCAGGGAATGCTTAACTACTGCGGGGAAAATCCGGATTCTGATTTTATACCTATGTATGCCTCAGGACGCGCTACTGTATATGAATGGAAATGTGATAACGGCACACCTGAGATAGCAAAGCAGATTGCTGAGACAGATAAAGCTGGATATATAAAAAGTATCTGGTACGAGATTAAGCCTTAATAATAGTTTTATATTTTAGGAATATAGAATTAGAAGAAAAGTGCTATTTCCGCTTAAGTACTTTTTTTACTGCTTTAATAATACCCTTTGAATCGAGACCGAACTTTTGCATCAGTTCGTTGGGCTCGCCCGATTCTCCAAAGCGATCCATCAATGCTACATATTCCATAGGAACCGGAGAATTTTTTGCAACAACCTCAGCCACTGCGCTACCTAAACCGCCGTGAACCTGATGCTCCTCCGCAGAAACTATTGCCCCCGTTTCCTTGGCAGCTTTAACAATAGCTTTCTCGTCAATTGGCTTTACGGTATGGCAATTGATAACTCTCACACTTATTCCATCACCACTAAGCTTCTCTGCCGCAATTAATGCTTCGTAGACCAAAGACCCGCATGCAATAACAGTTACATCATCTCCTTCTCTATATGTATCAGCTCTGCCTATTTGAAATGGAGTATTATCTGTGGTAATTACCGGAATATTTTCCCTTCCAAAACGCATATAAACAGGACTTTTAATCCCGGCAATAGCAATCGCTGCCTTTTTAGTCTCCCAGTAGTCACAGGGAACAATAACAGTTAGATTTGGGAGACACCTGGTGATGGCAATATCTTCCATTGCCTGATGCGTAGCGCCGTCAGGTCCTACTGATATGCCGGCATGAGCACCCATAATTTTAACATTGGCCATGCTGTAACAGATGCTGACTCGGATCTGATCCCAGTTCCTTCCGGGATTAAATGTTGCGTAGGAGGACATATATGGAATTTTGCCTGAGAAAGCCATACCCGCTGCAAGTCCCGCCATATTCTGCTCGGCGATACCTACTTCAACAAATCTGTTTGGGAATGTTTCTTTAAACTTTGCGTTACGTGTTGATTCTGTAAGATCACAACACAATACGACAACATTTTTATCCGCCTCGCCTGCTTCAACAACTCCTTCGCCATAACCGTTTCTAGCAGGTACCTGATCCGGGCTGTCAAAAATATTGCCGGCTAAATGAAATTTTTGGTTTAGACTCTTACTCATATTCACTGGTTATCTTACCACCTAAGGA
>JBBDIN010000158.1:0-4001 GCA_040880385.1 Thermodesulfobacteriota bacterium
TGGCACTTGGCGCTTGCTTATAGCACTACCGGATTATATGAAGACGCCCTTCGAAATTTTGAAGAATGTCTGGATTCAGATTCGGATCTGGATTATATAAAAGATGAGATTCACTATCAACTTGGTCTATGTTACTTTGATATGGGATGGACCAGAGAAGCTGTCACAGAATTTAGGAAACATGTAGAGATATGCCCTAATGATAATTGGGCACACCTTTCAATAGGAAATTGCTATTTTGACTTTGGATGGATCGATGAATCGGCTGCTAAGTTCAGAGAAGTAATTACAGCTTCCCCAACTTTTATACCTGCATATAATTCGCTTGCGCTATCACTTGCGGAGAAGGGTTGGTATGATGACGCTCTTGAAGTACTCAGAGCAGCACAGCAAATTGCTCCTGAAGATGAATCTGTAAAAGACAATATGGATTATATACAGTCCCTAAAAGATGATGATGACGGGAATAAAGGTATGGTCCTACTAGCACTTATTATGCAGATGCTTAAAAATAGAAAGAATAATTTGTCTGAGCCGGATTAATCATCTAAGATAGATTCTTTTGCGTATTCCCTACCCCGATTAGTCAACATAAGCCTGCTGCCATTTACTAACAAAAGCCCATTATTTGCTGAGTAATTCACCACACGCATTGCAAAGTTTTCTTTCCATCTAAGGTTTTGTTCAAGATGCTCTATTTGAGATTCATGCTCCTCATCGGCTGTGCCCTCATGATTTAAAAGATGTATAGCAAGCATCTTTCCTGCAAATTCCCATCTCTGATGAGACCTTCTCCTGGCAATTGCGATTATTCCTCTCTCTGGTGCAAAAAGAAAAACAATTATAAATAAGACACCCGCCATAGTTGCCATAGCACCTGCAATATTTGCATCCAGAAAAATAGCAAGCCAGAAACCAGATATCGAACTGATGATTCCCAACACTACGCTTATGACAATCATTTTTGTAAGGTTATCTGTTAATAGATATGCTGCCGCTGCAGGAGCAATCATCAGTGCTACAACCAATATCGATCCAACTGCGTCAAAAGCGCCTACAGCCGTAACTGACACCAGGCTCATAAGTCCATAGTGAATAAGCCCAGGAGAAAACCCCAAAGCCGCCGCAAGCCCCGCATCGAAAGTCGCAATTTTAACTTCTTTATAAAAGAGAGAAATAAATACAAGATTTAGAATTAATATCGTCCCCATAACATAGAGGGACTTTGGTCCGATATCATGTCCAAACAATATCAAGCGGTCAAAAGGAGCAAATGCGAGCTCTCCCAGAAGTACCGCGTGTACATCTAAATGCACACTCCAAGCATAGTGAGCAATCAAAATCACACCTATACTAAAGAGTACCGGGAAGACTAGCCCTATTGAGGCGTCTTCTTTGACAAGTCCCGTCTTATTTAAAAGCTCTACAAGACTCACAGTAAGAACTCCGCTAAGTGCGGCACCTATAATAAGAAGTGGCGAGGAAACATCAGGAATTACAAAAAACGCAAGCACAATTCCTAAGAGAATGGCATGACTAATAGCGTCACTCATCATAGCCATCCTACGAAGCACAAGAAACACACCCGGGATGGCGCAAGCGGCGGCGACTACAGATGCTATGAGCTGAATTTCAAACTGCTCAAAAGTCATCAGTTGGCACCTTCCCTCATTTTAATTTTATTTTGAGCTTCTAGGACGCCAGCTTTTGTAAGCGCCCATTTGTCTGAATTCACAGATCTCACTAATCCTCGATCCTCAAGTTTTCTTAGGCTTTTATAGACCCCACCCTTACCCGAGCTCATCAACCTTAATACGGCGATAGAATGTGCGTGCTCCGGGTCTTCATGAGATGAAGCTAGAGAATAGAGACCTTCTAAAATCGCCTCAACATGAAGCCTACCCCTATTCCTTCTATCTCTAAACCAGTTCCACAGAAGTCCCCGTCTTGGGGCTAAGAACAGCGATACTACGACTATTGTGCTAATACATAGAACTATTGTCGGCCCTGTGGGTAGCCGCGGTATACTGCTGCTCAAAAGCGCACCCACTATTCCAGCCAATGCGCCGAATAATGAAGATAGGATTACCATTGTACCAAGATGGTCTGTCCACTGCCTTGCCGCAGCCGCGGGAGCAACTATCATTGCGCTCATCAGAACAACTCCGACTGTTTGCAATCCCAGAACTATTGCAAGAACAATTAAAGTGGTTAACAGTATGTCCAGAAACTTCATTGGAAAACCAAGGGTTGCGCCAAAGTCGGGGTCAAAACTAAGCAGTTTGAATTCCTTCCAAAAAACCATGGTTATCAGTATTGCGATGGCACCGAGAATTCCCATGGTAATTACATCACGCTCTAGGAGTGCAGCAGCTTGTCCAAAGAGAAATTTATCAAGCCCTGCCTGAGTTGCGTCAGGGCGCTTCTGTATAATTGTTAACAAAACAAGTCCTAAACCAAAAAATACCGAGAGGACTAGGCCTAGGGCACTATCAAACTTGATTCTGGTAGTGCGGACAATGCTCATTACAAAGAGGGTACCTATCCAACCTGCTATTGCGGCGCCTAATATTAAAACCAGCGATTGCTTACTGCCGGTTAGCAGAAAAGCAATTGCTATTCCAGGCAGTGCAGCATGTGATATCGCATCACCTAGCAGACTTTGCTTACGAAGAACAGCGTATGAGCCAAGAGCGCCGCTAACTATACCTAGAACCGCAGACCCCAGAGCAACCGTTCTCAGTGTATAATCAAAAATGAGATCATTTAGGAGTGCAAATAAATCCACTTTCCCTACCCCGTTCTCTGATCAAAATTGGATACGCCATTTTGGCCGTTTTGCTTGAGGAATGAGACCCGTCCACCATAGGTGAGTCGAAGATTCTCTTCTGTAAATACTTCCTCCACCGGACCGCTTGCGATAAGCCTTACATTTAAGAGCGCTGTCCAGTCAAAGTATTCGGGTACCGTTTGAAGATCATGATGAACTACTACAACAGTTTTACCTGAAGCGCGTAGTTCCTGAAGTAAGGATACAATTGCTCGCTCTGTTGTCGCGTCTACTCCCTGAAAAGGCTCATCCATAAGATAGACCTGTGCTTCCTGTACAAGCGCGCGCGCCAGAAATACTCTCTGCTGTTGCCCTCCTGAGAGCTGGCTTATCTGACGATCTGCAAATTGAGCCATGCCCACTTTATCAAGCGCTTGCAAAGCCAAATCCTGCTCTTTCTTGCCGGGACGTTTTATCCAGCCTAAAGCGCCGTAGCGCCCCATCATCACAACATCTTTCACGCTGGTTGGGAAATCCCAATCCACACTCCCCCTCTGGGGCACATAACCCACCAGGCGACGCTGATCGGAAGAA
The DNA here is from genome assembly GCA_040880385.1 of Thermodesulfobacteriota bacterium. GTDB lineage: Bacteria > Desulfobacterota_D > UBA1144 > Nemesobacterales > UBA2774 > CR02bin9. The sequence continues at coordinate 3,365 of JBBDIN010000158.1, forward strand.
GACTCGCCATAAATCTTGACCTGACCGGCTGCAGTGGTAACTAGATTTAACATTGCTTTTATTAGAGTAGTCTTGCCTGCGCCATTTGGACCCACTATAGCCATCAGCACACCTTCAGGCACTGTTAAATCAATATCCCAGAGTACCGGCTTATCTTTATAGGCTACAGTTAAATCCTCAACTTCTATTGCATTTGTGCTCAGTTTATTCCTCTTTGAATTTGAACCTTTTTCACTCATCAGGACTCCCCACCTTGTCCCAGGGCATCGACAATTGTATTTATATTGTGGCGTACCATTCCGATGTAGTTACCTTCAGGTGTTCCGGGATTGCCCATTGCGTCTGAGAAAAGCTCACCACCAATCTTTACATTGAATCCCTTGGATTTAACCGCAGCCTGAACAGCTTCAATATATCTAGGAGGCACAGAGGATTCTACAAAAATGGCTGGAATCCGGCGTTCAACAATAATCGCAGCTAGTCCTTGTACATCAGCAGTTCCAGCCTCAGACTCTGTACTGATTCCTTGGAGACCTTTCACTTCAAAACCATAGCCCCGACCAAAATAATTAAAAGCATCATGAGCAGTAATGAGGACTCGTTTATCCTTGGGCAAGCTATTAACTCTTTGCTGAAC
>JBBDIN010000158.1:4011-10573 GCA_040880385.1 Thermodesulfobacteriota bacterium
AACTCAGATAATTCTTCTAAATAGGCCTCTGCATTTTGATTGTATTCCTGTGAATTTTGCGGATCCATCTCAACTAATTTCTCTTTTACAGTCCCCACTGTATCTGACCATAGGTCAACATCAAACCAGATATGCGGATCATAATTTCCTTTAAATTCGGGCGGCGCTAAAAGATCATCACGGTTTATTCCATCTGCAACAGCGACTGTATCAATGCCCCTTTTCTTCATCTGCTCAAATATCTCAGCCATCTTCCCCTCTAAATGAAGCCCATTGTAGAAAATCACGTCTGCTTTAGATAAAAGAGACACATCACCTGCGCTAGCTTTATATAAATGCGGATCAACCCCCGGCCCCATAAGACCCTTAACAGTAACGTTGTCTCCACCAATAACAGAAACCATATCCGCTATCATTCCTGTGGTGGCTACAATATTTAATCCTTGATTGTCTGAATTATTTGTATTTGTACCGTCATTTGAAGAACATGCTATTACCAAAACAGATAGGAGAGCTATTATTAAATGTCTACTAAAAAGTCTCATTGGGATGCCTCCCTCTTTGACCCCTTAATATCAGTCACAAATACATATTGAGCAGCTCCCGGTCCTAAAATATGTTCAGATTTTTCTACCTTTATTTTTATAGGTCCGTTAAAAGGCTCAATTGAAAGCACTTTAAATTTAGTTTTTGGATATAATCCCATTTTTCCTACATATCTTAGAAGGTCCGGATCATGATCGCTTACTTCATCCACCACTGCGCTCTGACCCGCTCTGAGATCGGCCAAAGGGATAGAATCAAGCTCCAGGATTGTGCCGTCACGGCTAGGAATAGGAGAACCGTGAGGGTCTCTTGTAGGGTAACCAAGAGCTGCGTCCATACGATCTTCTAGATCTTCAGACAATACATGCTCCCACTTCTCAGCCTCCTCATGCACCTGGTCCCAAGGAACTCCGAGCGCCTCTGCAAGGTATAGCTCAATTAAGCGGTGGTGTCTTATAATTTCAAGTGAAATCTTAAGTCCAGCTTTGGTCAGCTTTACTCCTTGATAGCGCTTGTGAGTAACAAGTTTTTTCTCGGAGAGTTTCTTTATCATGCTGGTTGCAGATGCAGGAGCAACACTGAGCATCTCTGAAAGCGAATTAGTCGAAACCTTTCCATTTTCCTTTTGGATTTCATAAATAGCTTTTAAGTAATCTTCAATTGATTCTGTATACATTTTAATTCTCCTAAAATAGAATTTAGCTATGTCTAAAAATAATATTGTCCAGACCTAGTAGTGTCAAGCACTATTTTCCTAAAACAAAAATGTAAATGCTGTAGTAATTACTACTTCTTTCTCTGTATTGTCGGTATAAATGTCGGTAGTAACGCCTATAATAATTGTAAGCCAATCTGTAACCGGAGATGTAAAACCGGGTGTGACATTTACAACCTGAGTACTTCGCTCGCCTTCAATGTCCTCATATGCATAAGCCCCTTCAAGAACTGCCTGAAACCATGGAACCAGGTAGTATCCAAATCCAACGTTAGAAATAAAGTTCCACCCATCATCCTCAACTATGCCAAACACAAAATCTGTATCCATAGAAAATACATCTGAGAAGTTTTTTGTTAATACCAAGCCCCCAATCTCAATGAACCACGGAGTATCCTTTCCACTTGTTGGGATTGAGACACCTCCCTGATAAGCCAAAGAGAAAGGATATTTCTGCCCCTGATCCAAAAACCTGAATTTAGCACCTGCCTCTATATCACCAAAATCATTGACCGTATCTAACAAATCAGAATTTTCATGATTCAAATAATTCACATTCACCCCAGCTTCGAGATTTTCAAGCAAACCAAATGTAAGCCTGGCACCGCCTCCTAGTCTAAAGGTGTTATCTCTGTCATCAACAAACTCAAAGGAAAAAAAAGGCTCGAATTCAACATGTTTTCTTGGTACTGTCTCAGCACTTGGAACAACAACTTTTGAATTGGAAATCCCCCCAACTCCAAAAACTTCAGATGTGTCAAAGATGACAAACCCTAGAATAAATATTGGAAACAACATGTTTGTTACTGAAGATATATTTCTTTTTATATAATCTTTCATCTCTACTAACCCCTAATTATATATTGAAGGAACTATAAATATAAAATTTATCTTTAGTTAAGATAAACTATATTATTAGACTCGTCTAAAAATTATACAAAACATAAAATTTGTCAAATATATTTTTGTTAATATCAATAGAACTGTATTTCAGAAACTTGAATCTATTAGAAAGGATTTATATTTGTTAGTTGGTCCGGAAACAAATTCTTAATCAGTTGAATCTAAATATTCGCTCTTGTAGATATCAATAAAACTCATAAAAATAGCTAGTAGAATGGGTCCAATAATAATTCCTGTAAAGCCGAACACAGATAAGCTTCCGAAAATTGTTAGAACAAGGAATAGTGTCGAGAGCTTAACCTTGCCTCCGATAATCACAGGTTTCAAGAAATTATCAACGGAACTAACTACTAACCCACCAAATATAAGCACTGCTATCCCGGTATAAATGCTGCCGGTGAAAACAAGATATAGCCCAACGGGTAACCACACAATTACAGCCCCAGCTATTGGAATAAGGGCGAAAACAAAAGTAAGGACTCCGCCTAAAACTGAATAGGAAATTCCTAACAACCAGAAAAAGAGCCCTTGGAGTATCCCCTGAATAGCTGCTGTAACCATGACTCCAACTATTACTGCATTTAAAGTGTCGTAAAATTTCTTAAAAATTTCATCCTTTTGTTCGTCCTTCATAGGAATTAATGATTTAATGCGCTGCAGCATACTATCGCCATCACGAAAAAAGAAAAACAGTGAAAATATCATCATACCTAAGTTAATTAGAAGACCAGTAAGATTAGATGCGGCGTTTTGAACTTCGTCTATTACATAGCCACTAACAGATCCTAGTCCCTTAACGGCCATTTGGTGGATATTTAATTCCCCGATTTGAAGCTTCTTCTCTAATTCTTCTAAAATAGAAACCGGAATGAGCCCTTTTAGTTTTTCCAGCTTCGTTTTCAATTCCGAGACTTCGACATTATCGGTAATGCTCTGGTAAATATCAAACATATCTACCGCAACTGTGGCAGATATAAAAACAAGGGGCAATATTACAAGAAATGTTGCTACTATAGTCATTATTAGAGCTGAAAGGCCCTTTCGGTTTCTTAATAACTTAGTAAGTCTTACGTGAAGGGGATATAAAGTAAGTGTAATTATTGCACCCCAGAAAAGAGCGAGTATAAATGGGCTCAAGATCTGATAGAAAATATATATAAGCAAAAGAAATATTGCTATAAAAAACCAGGAAAATACTTGCCTACGATGCACTCTGACTCCTGTAAGGAAACATTATTCGTATATACTGATCTAATTCCTAATTTACACTAAATAAGGAAATTTTGACAGAGTTAGGCTATTATATGAATACTATTTTTTAAATTCTAGTATCAACTCATAGACTATGAAATGTGTTAAAAATTTGTCAGTATTATCTAAATTAGGAATTTTGGTTTTAGGACTTGCCATAAGCTTCTCAATTTGGCACCTATTTTCAAACGAATCATTCCCTGTCTCAACTCGAGCTGAAGATACGAGTAATAGAGTGGTTTATGGCTATAAAACCATAAATAGCTTTCCCCACGATACAGAATCCTTCACACAAGGTCTCATTATGGACGATGGGTTTTTATATGAGAGTACAGGACTAAATGGTCGTTCATCAATAAAAATAGTTAATCTTGAAACAGGCAAAGTAATAAAATCTCACAAACTAGCGGACAAATATTTTGGAGAAGGAATAACTATAGTAGATGATAAAATTATTCAACTTACTTGGCGCTCCAAAAAAGGGTTTGTTTACGATAAAGATAGCCTAAAGCTTCTAAGGACATTCTCCTATCAAACTCAGGGATGGGGAATAACTTATGACGGCAAATACCTCATCTTGAGTGACGGGAGCAACATCCTCTATTTTATGGATCCCAAGAGCTTTTTAGTAGTGGGCAAATTAGAAGTCTACGATGATAACGGGGAAGTTAGCAAACTTAATGAGCTTGAATACATTAATGGAGAAATATATGCAAATATTTGGGGCACAGACTTAATTGCCAGAATTAATCCAAAAACGGGCTTTGTAAGTTCCTGGATAGAACTTGATGGACTACTATCTAAAGAGGACAAAAAGAAAGGGGTTGATGTGTTAAACGGTATAGCTTTTAACCCTCAAAATGAAACTCTACTGGTTACAGGAAAACTCTGGCCCAAAATCTTCGAGATAAAAATCATCAAAAAGAATTAATAGAACTTAAAAGCACTTTATTTTATCAAGGGCTGCTGTTCCATTTCTTCAGTATCTATAGGATTTACATCTGATTCAATTTCTTCTTCAATGCCGCGTGGATACTTAGAATCATAACTCTCAGGTTCTACCCTTGGCTCCAATTCATCGGTTGTATCAGGTTCTGCCGGTGCAAAAAGCGCAGAGCAAGAACCAATACTTAGTGACAAACCCAACATAACTAATAAAATAATATTTTTCATTTTCCACCTTCTGTAATATTAAAATTTTTATTGAGTATAATCTTAGCTGAATAATCTTACACGTTATATAAATAATAGGCCATATCATATGAGGATAATTTTGCGAGGAGAAATCAGCTTTTATCTCTATTTATAATATGCATAGCTCTAATCCCGGCATGTTTATTGCAGTCCTGTGCAACAGCTAATTTAAACGACAAGGCTAATAGCAACAATATAATAGTTCGACTATATATAGGGCTATCTTCGACCATCAATCAAGAAGAGATTGAAATAGAGGATGTTGAAAATATATTGGGAAAGCATTTTGACGGAGCCCCCTTACAAGAAGCTATTGGTTTTTATAAAGGAGAGAGGGAAAAGAGCCTAATTATTACAATTGCAAATTGCTGCAGATGGGAAAAACCAAAAGATCAATTTCGCAAGAGTGTTAATAATTTGGTTCTCGAATTAAGACGTGAGTTGGGTCAAGAATCAATACTAGTTGAATATTCGTCTTACGGAGAGACCCACATATTTGAAATTTTGGAATAGTGTATACTAAACAAATCTTATTAATTTTCCCATGACAAAACTAAAACGTACATTAACCTTTGGTCTTTTATTAATAGTATTAGGGGCGATTTGTTCGCTGCTAATTGTTATGTATATAACCAGGCTTTCTGATGAACCCAGTAAAACATTCTGGATTATATACATCTCCTCACTACTACCAACCATAGTATCAGGATCAATTGCCGCTTTTTTATATCACCATCTATGTGAATCAAAGAAAAGGTGGGTTCATATCCTATGGTTCTTAATCAATCTTATTATTATCGTAGGGTTTGCTCCATCCATCACTTTTGTTATGCTAAGCTCAATGCTAAATTGATCTAAATTACTTTATACTTGCCCCATTGTCTTGCTATAAAGACCCCCTCCCCTCTTACATCCTCAGACCCGTTGCCCGACACAGGAGCAGTTCGAACGACTATAAAAATAAGTATGCCTAGTAAGAGAATAACCAACCCCAGACTTTTCATAACTACTCCATAGCTCACAAATGCGCCTGAAATTGCCATAACCAGCACCAAGCAGGCGGTTATAATATTCGCGGACATTTCAGTTATCTCGGATACAAGTGAAAATCGCTCAGAAGGAAACCATGTTCCCGCTAGATAAATTGCACCTATATAGGAAGCAGAAAGTCCTATGCCTACAAGGAACTTGGCTCCGATGGCAACTTGGAGCGAGCTGGCCTCTGAGAGCAGAAACAGACCCGAAGCCGCAATAACAGCTGATCCGGCAAGAATAAACCGTGGACCCAAATAGTCTATCAGGCTACCAGTTACAAGCTGGGCTAATCCATAACTTAGGAAGAAAACCGAACCGAGTAGCCCTACCTGAGCTGTAGTGAGTTGAAGGTGTTTCTGTAAGTCAGGTGAGAGAATCCCGAACAAAACCGCAGTCATAACACTTACGATAAAGTAAAGATCGCCTGCTCCCCACACGATAATCGCACGCCAAATACCTCTTGAATTATCACGGGTATTCACACTCAGGATTCTCCTTGTAATTTTGAGAAGTCTTTATAGCTGATTACAATCATTTGAAATCCGAAGCTCAATATCCTAAAGATTTAAATTGCCTCCGAATAAAAGAATATTATTAGCCTACCGCCAATACATTTAATTTAACAACAGCTATAAATTATAGCAAACATATTATTTAACATCCGAAATCTTCTCAAGCGCAAGTAACAAAGCCTGAGTTCCTTTCCTGCCATACCCTTGCGCTTTTGTAGCAATATACAGCTGATGCACAAGAGAAAGCCCGGGAAGAGTCAGGTTCATTCGTTCAGCTTCTTTAAGTGCGATGCCCATATCCTTAATAAAGTGCTCTACATAAAATCCGGGCTCAAAATCACGTTTAATGGTTTTGGGAGCTAGGTTATCAAGCATCCAAGACGCTGCAGCCCCTTTACCAACCGAA
>JBBDIN010000159.1:0-10457 GCA_040880385.1 Thermodesulfobacteriota bacterium
CAATGCTTTTTCAATATCCATCCCTACCCCTTCCTGTCTCATGTTCTTACCGGACGCAGGGTTTTCGTGATGTCCCGTCATGGAGGTCCAGAAATTCTCAAGGATAATCAAGATAGCATTTTGATTGTTATACACAGCGTTAGCAATACTCGTGGTAAGACCGCTATGCCAAAACGTGCCGTCACCCATAAAAGATATAACCCGCTTATTGGCCATACGTGAAAGTGCAGCAGCCGATGCGAGCCCAATTCCCATTCCGGTGATTGAGTTGCTGAGGTCAAATGGCGGAAGTCCGCTCATCGAATAGCACCCTATATCAGAGGCATAATATGATCTGCCGTAATCCTCTTCCAGAATTTTAATTGCCGTAAATATAGGCCTTTCAGGGCACCCGGTGCAAAATACCGGGTTTCTCTTGGCAACAGGCTGTTTTAAATAACTTAAAGCCTTTTCTTTATGTTTTTCCGTGTATTCGCTTCTTTCTTTAATACGTTCTTTCTCATAATCGGACAAACTATTTTTTAAGAGAAAACTTCCTACTCCCTTTGCTATGTGGTCTGGGGTATATTCTCCCGCTTTTGGAAGGATATCCTTCCCAAATATATCAAGCCCCAATTTTGCTCTCTGCGCTATAGAGCGTATCTGCTCTTCAATGAGATTAGGCATACCCTCTTCAACTATCAAGACAGCTTTCTTATCCCTTAAGAATAAAATAATTTCCTCAGGGGCTAGAGGGTTTGTAACGTTAAGGTTCAAGATAGGAAGCCTTGCCTCGCCATATAAGTTTGCCTCTCCCAAGTTGTAGAGACATCTCAATAGAGAGTTATAAATCATTCCGTGAGTTATGATTCCAATCGACTTTTCCTCGCCATCAAAAAATTCGTTCAGCTTGTTATCTAGAATAAATTTCTGCGCAGCAGGAAGACGCTCATGATACTTCTTCTTCTCTTGATCAAAGGTAAATGGCGGCAGTGGAATAGTCTCTGAGCTTGTAGTTAGATCATCAAGCTTGTTCAACATACTAATTTTAGCTTCCTGGTTATCGCTGCATTTCATCTTGTTCATGATATGCGCAACTCTTGTGGACAATAAAAACATTACCGGCATATTAGAATATTCAGAGAGTTCAAAACCCACCTCGATCATCTTTGCCACGTGGTCTAAATCACCTCTTGGATCTATCACCGCCATCGTTGACTTAAGCGCAAAGGGAAGAGCTCTTTCTGCAACACAGGTGCTGTCACATCCATAATCCTCTCCAACTATAATCATAGCCCCCCCTGTAACTCCAGAGGAGCAAATGTGAGAGAGCGCGTCTGAGGCTACATTGGTACCTACGATCTTCCAATTGACGGACCCCCTGATCGGATAGCTTATTGAAGCTGAGAGTAGAGAAGCCGCGGAGGCTTCATTGCCCGAGCAGTCAAAGTATATGCCTTTTGGTTTTAAAACTGTTTCATATGAATCAGATATAGCGTCTATCAAGCTCGCTGTGGGCGAGCCGGGATATCCTCCCAAATAAGACACGCCGGATTGAAGGAAGGCTTTTAGTATTACAAGGGGAGTATCACCGTAAAGTATCTCGCCTTTGCCGTATTCTAATTGGTCAAGCAAATCTTTCGAATAACCCATGAATTCTCCTTTTTGGATACCAACGCTCAACAAAACTTGATTAGTAATTTACCAGATAAGAGCCCTCTATACCAGAAGAATTATCTTTACTTGCAATTCAAATTGTAGTTACTAAGAGGTGTTAGGTGGAAGCAGAGTGTCCCTCACTACATAATAATATTCTCTCAAAGCTTCTTCTTGTCTGTCGGTAACTAGGTGAACAGGCCGTTTAAGACAAACCTCTTCTAAAGCGAGGTCGGGATTAATACCCAGATGATGTACTAAGTAAGCCGCAAGCATTAAATTTGTTCTACCCATCCCTGCATAACAATGAACGACGATTCGCTTACCCTGAGCAATATGAGTTGTAACAAAATCGATAAATTCTATAAAATCTTCATAATCAGGAGGGCCAAAATCATTAATTGGGATGTTTTTCACTATAAAATCAGGATGCTCTATAAAGTGTTCTTTTTCCTGCAAATTGACAATAACGTTAATACCCTGTGACTTCAAAAAATCTAAATCCTCTTGAAGTGGATAAAATAGTCCGGGCCTTTCCATTGCAGCAATACGTTCCTCAATAATCCAGGAAAACCTTTCGGGCATTATTTTAGAAGCTCCCTCTTCAGCTCAGCCACATATTTATCGGCAAGTCTTGTCGGTTCCGGAATCCTGTATCCCCTTGAACACGTAACAGCTATTTTCTTTGAAGTAGCTAAATCTATCTTATGCCCAATAGACACAAAAACGGGTTTAGTTTTATTCTTGGTTTTTAATACAACTCCGATTTGCTCACCGTCTTTTGAGAATAAAGACTCATAGGAGCCGGGCTTATCCTCGGGCTCTTGATAAGTGCCGTATAGTTTTTTCTTTCCAATTCCCATAGTAGAAATGTCGAGTAAGACCCCAACATAACAAGCTATTCCAAACCCTCTGGGATGTGCAATACCCTGCCCATCGAATATTAGCACATCGGGTTTTTGCTTGAGTTTCTTATAGGTTTTGATTATTGCAGGGCCCTCTCTAAAGGCTAACAACCCGGGGATATAAGGAAAGTTCTCATCTACCACTTCCCATGCACGTTCAATTTCTATTAAGTCCGGATAGCTGAACACTATTATTGCTCATACAAGTTTATTCTGGTCTTTGAGTATAGCCAGATCAGCGCCCGCAACGGTCTTTATATTATCAAACCCGTTTGTGTATATGACTTTATACCTTAGTTCTTTTTGAATAGCTATAGCTTCACTGTATTCAGGTGGATCGGAGTCATATAGTTTTTTTAATCGATTGTTACTAATTAGAGGCAAACACGTTCTCCGTTATTAAATAATGAGATGAATTATACACTATGCCATTTTAAAGCTGAGGTTCTTAATATTTGTCGGGGACTATAAAATTCGGTAGAATCAAACGTCAAATAGAAGCATTCTAAAAGTGAAAACTATGAAACTTAAAATGGCTTTTGTAATGGATCCGGTAGAGACGATTAATACCGAGAAAGACACAACCTTCGTGCTCATGCTTGAAGCTCAAGCTAGAGGGCATGAAGTGTGGTTTTTAGAACTGAAAGATTTGTATGTAAAAGAGAACAAGGCGTTTTGTAATGCAACGCAAATCACACTAGAGAGAAGTGAATCTTTTTACAGACTAGGCGAGACAAATATCCTGCCTCTAGAAAACTTTGACGCTGTATGGATGAGAAAAGACCCACCGGTTAATAACGATTTCCTTTATGCTACTTACATTCTAAGCCTCCTTGATGGGTGTAAAACCAAAGTCCTCAACAATCCAACCGGCATCAGGGAATCAAATGAAAAACTTTACTCCTTATTTTTCCCGGAAATTATTCCTCAATGCATAGTGACCAAAAACATATTTCAACTTCAAGAGTTTCTCAGGGAAGCAGGTGGAGAGATTGTAGTTAAACCACTCGACGGCCATGGTGGAGAAGGAATTTTCTACGTGCGTGAAGGAGACCGCAACGCCAATGTCATATTGGAATCAATCACAAAATTTGGAACAGAATATGTAATAGGCCAAAAGTTTATCGAGAAAGTATCAGAGGGTGATAAGAGAATCATAATTCTAAACGGAGAGCCACTAGGAGCGGTGCTCAGAGTGCCTAAGCTGGGAGGAGAATTCAGATCCAATTTTCACTCGGGAGGAAGCCCTGCACAATCGGATCTGACGGAAAGGGACCTTGAAATTTGTGAAGTAATCGGCCCCCGACTTAGAAAAGACGGCCTATATTTTGTAGGGATTGATGTTATCGGCGGATTCGTTACTGAAATTAACACTACTAGTCCCACTGGAATTCAGGAAATAAACACCTTAAACGGGGTTAAACTTGAGACTCAGGTTATTGAATTTGCAGAAGAGTTGTGCAGTAATTGATTTGAAGGAGTAAATATGAAAATATCAAAAGACGATGTAGTCAAAGTAGCTGAACTTGCTAGGCTAGAAGTAACTGAAGAAGAAACAGCAATATTTACTGAACAATTAGGCAACATATTAGAATACATAGAAAAATTAAACGAATTGGATACAGATAATGTCGAGCCGACCTCTCATGTGTTGGATATATCAACCCCTCTTAGAGAAGATAAGGTCGTGAAGTGGCTGAGTATTGAAGAAGTACTTCAAAACGCTCCTGAGAGTGAAGACGATTTCTTTGTTGTGCCCCAAGTGATTGAAGACTAAGGAGACATATTTATATGGATTTGCCGTTTCTAACTATTAAAGAAGCATCAGAATTAATAAAGAAAAAAGAAATATCACCAGTTGAGTTGACTCAGTCTATTCTAGATAGAATCAATGACAAAGATGAGACTCTTAACACATATATAACTGTACTAGCTGATAAAGCCCTTGAATCCGCTAAGCAGGCCGAGGCAGAAATAACTGCCGGAAACTACTTAGGTCCGCTGCACGGCATACCGCTTGGATTAAAAGACATATTCATTACCAAGGATATTACAACCACATGCGGCTCAAAGATGCTTGAGAATTTTATCCCGCCCTATGATGCTACTGTGACACAAAAACTTTTAAATTCCGGCGCTGTGATTCTTGGAAAAAACAACATGGATGAGTTTGCAATGGGCTCATCTACTGAAACTTCTTATTTCGGCCCTACCAGAAACCCATGGGACTTAGAAAGGGTGCCCGGAGGATCAAGCGGAGGCTCCGCATCTGCAACAGCAGCGTCTCTTTGTCTCGGATCAGTTGGCACAGACACAGGCGGCTCCATTAGACAGCCCACAGCTCTTTGCGGAGTAGTTGGAATGAAGCCTACTTACGGACGAGTGAGCAGATTCGGTATGATAGCATTTGCTTCTTCACTAGATCAGGCAGGACCTATTACTAAAACTGTCGAGGATACCGCAATAATATTAAATGCGATTTCAGGGCACGATCCCAACGACTCTACTTGCCTGAATGTCCCTGTTCCTGACTATACCAAGAGCCTAAAAAATGATTTGAAAGGATTGAAAATCGGCATTCCAAAGGAATATTTTGTGGAAGGCATGGATAAAGATGTTGAGGATTCGTCACGAAAAGCTATATCGGCAATGGAGAACTTGGGTGCGGAGATTGTTGAAATATCTCTTCCACATACCGAGTATGCAGTTTTAACTTACTATATAATCGCCCCCTCTGAAGCTAGCTCCAACCTTGCAAGATACGACGGAGTTAAATACGGGTTCCGCGCCGAAGGTGCAGAATCTTTAAGAGATATGTATTTTAAAACCAGGGCTCAGGGTTTTGGGGACGAGGTAAAGAGAAGAATTATGCTGGGCACATATGCTCTATCTTCAGGTTATTACGATGCCTATTACTTAAAAGCTCAGAAAGTAAGAACGCTTATTAAAAATGATTTTGATGAGGCTTTTAAAATAGTAGATGCAATAGTGGCACCAACAACCCCGGAAGTAGCCTTTAAAATTGGGGAGAAAACACAGGACCCAATCAAGATGTATTTATCAGATGTTCTTACAATTCCTTGTAATATTGCGGGACTTCCGGGAATTTCTGTTCCATGCGGATTTTCATCCAACGGGCTTCCAATCGGCATCCAAGTGCTTGGAAAACTCTTTGATGAAGAGACTGTGATTCATGTAGCGCACGCATATGAGCAGAGCACAAATTGGGGAGAAAAAAGGCCTGAAGTTTAATTGAAAATTAATATAGTTTTCTAAACGACATTAATCAGTACAATTTAGAAGTAGAGGTAGCAACTATGACGGAAAAGAAAAAAGTATGTATGCTTTGCGCAAAACCTTCTGAAGAATCCATTTGCGAATCCTGCAAGTCTAATGTGCAGGGTGAAGCTTCTAACCAGAAGCAGAGAATGGAAAAACAAGTGAAAGTAGGTTCAGAAGTAGAAAAAGACAAAATTGTAAAGAGACATAAGGATGATTAGTTTGTAAGCATTATATGTTAGAGAAAACTTATTCCCAAATTTGAAGCGCTTTTTTATAAATCTTACTTTTCGACACTCCACTATCAGTTGCGACCTGCTTAACAGCGTCTTTTAAACTGTGGCCTTCTTTTTTTAGATAGTGCAGCAGATCATCAATAGTTTTAGAATCAAAATCAGCCTTTTCCCGCGTATCCCCCTCTACCACCAATACAAACTCGCCTTTTAAACTATCCCTTGATTCAAGAGTACTCTTTATTTCTGAAAGCGGGCCCCTCAAAGTCTCCTCATACATCTTAGTAATCTCCCTGCTAATAGAGGCATTGCGTTCTCCAAAAACCTCAGTGATCGCTTCTAAAGTCTTAATAATTCTCTTAGGAGATTCATAAAAAATTAGTGTCTCAGGGTAACCCTTAACTCTCTCCAGATATTCAATCAATTTTTTATTTTGTTTAGGAGGAAACCCGAGAAAAGTAAAACTTGATGTTGGAAGCCCCGAGATGCTGAGTGCGGCTATTGCCGCCGAAGCTCCGGGAATCGGAATCACTTGAATGCCGTTTTCAGAAGCTAACTTTACAATCCTAAATCCTGGGTCTGATACGCCTGGGGTACCTGCATCAGTAATTAATGCAACGCTCTTTCCTTCTTGAAGCAGAGAAAGCAGCTCCTTTGCTTTTTCTATCTCGTTGTGCTCGTGATAACTCGTAAGCGGTTTTTGGATCTGATAGCGAGAAAGCAGCTTCTTTGAAGTCCTAGTGTCCTCACAGGCGATTAGATCCACTTCCTTTAAAACATTAAGCGCCCTTAGTGTTATATCTTCAAGGTTTCCAATAGGAGTTGAAACAATATAGAGTGTTGAACTCATTATGAGAATTTATTACTATTACTGAGCGCTACCGTCGCAATTCTTCCACTGCTCAGCATTAAGGCACTTATCTTTACCTTCTCCACCGTTAATGTTGTCAACTCCAGGACCTCCATCGAGAAAGTCGTCTTCGTCATTGCCTTCTATATAATCATTGCCATCACCGCCATATACGATATCTTGCCCGCGGTTTCCTTTAATGTTGTCATCTCCAGCTTCCCCGTAAATTTGGTCCGGGCCTTTGTTGCCTTCTATAGTGTCATTACCATCCCCTCCGCAGATATAATCTTTGCCTTTTTTTCCACTAATCTGGTCATTTCCACCTAAACCGACTATTACGTCATCATTATCCGTTCCGGTTATGACATCATTACCGTCTGTTCCTACAATAGTTGCCACTTTACCGTCACACATAGGAGGGGCTTTTTCTGCCGCTTTCTTATCTCCACTTTGTGCTGAAGCCAAACTAACTGACATAAAAATGAACGTTAGAACTATGAAACCACTAAGAATTTTGTTCTTCATATAGACCCTCCTTAAAAACTCTAGATTTCAATTCAATTAAACTACTTTAAGGAAAAAAAGTCAAATAAGAACCATTAGATATAAAGTTTTTCGTGTAATTTGAACATTTATTCATATACTTAACATCTAACTTATATTGAGACACAAAAAAACGGAGGATACACATATGCTTAAGAACGTATTAGTTTTATCATTAATAGTTTTGACACCTTTCATTGCAATGGCCGACTCCCCTTTCCCAGTTTGTAAAGATAATCCCAATGGAGTAGTGAAGGATTATTATGAGGGTGGGAAGCTTAAAACAGAATGGGGTTGTAAGGATGGGCATCTAAACGGTATAACCAATATGTACTACGAAAACGGTCAGCTTCACAAAGAATCAAACTATTTAAATGATGAAAGACAAGAGATTACAACTAGCTGGTATGAGGGTGGGGAATTAAAAAGCGTATGCAATTTCAACAATGGCAAGCTAAACGGAGAGCATAAGGTATTAAATAAGGACGGATCAATAAAAGAGCTTACTTATTACAAGGACGGAGTAGAGTTAGACCAGAATTAGATTTCGATAGATAAAAACGGCGTATTTCGCATTCAGGAAAAATTAGGAGCTTCTTCTTATTGGCAAATTCTGTGGCGGAGGGCGAGGGATTCGAACCCCCAAGTCCGTAAGGACGCCAGTTTTCAAGACTGGTGCGATCGCCGTTCTGCCAGCCCTCCGAATCAGTTGAAAGTCTATTATAACATTTGGGTAAACAATGTGTAGTAGTGATTAGCTTCTATCATAGCTAAGATTATAACAATTTTTGAAGGTCTTCGTCGGGAAGCTCAATCGGTTCAACTGTTTCGTTGATATTGGCTCTGAAATTGCTAATATCAACTCCTAGTAAATAGCAGGTTAATAAAGACCTTATGTGCTTGTGCATTACTACTAAGACCTTTTCACCAGGGTATGCAAGAGCAATCTCTTTAAGTGTGCGCACTATTCGCTGCTGCACCTCTTCAAGCGTTTCAGGTCCGTTAGGAATCGGAATAGATGTATCCGCTTCCATCCACCATTTTGTGAAATCACCTTGTGGATCGGCAAGAAGATCGTCATACTTCTGCCCGTTCCAGTCTCCATGATCAAGCTCTCTCAAATCTTGATGAATATCAAGCGGGATACCGATTTTATCTGCGTAGGATTTAGATGTGTCGTGCGCCCTTTTAAGGGGGCTGGTAACAATCCTGTCAAAGTTTAGCGCTTCTATTGTCGGAAGAGTCTCTTCTATCTCAGCCCAACCTACATCACAGAGAGGCAGATCGGTGGTACCGATAAGACGACCCTCCAAATTCCATGCCGTTTTACAATGACGCCCGAGATAAATTTTTGCAGTTTCTTGTGATTCGCTCATTTGATTTTCCAGTTTTAGTGACTTTTATATATATTTTTTTTAGATTAAATCAGGGATCAATATACCAAAGGGTCAATAAATTTACAACGATAATCTTAATTTGCGGAGCTTGTCTCTTGCTCTATTTCATTATTAGCCTGTTGCTCCAAAATCAGGCTGCTTTTTTTAAGATCAGGCAAAAATGTGCCGCCCAATTTAACATGCCCCTTTTCAACTCCATCACTCAGCCAGTTTATTATATAATCCCTGTCTATTCCCATAACGTTAACACCGTGGTCAGATTCAACCAGACAAAGCATTTTCATATCATTCCCATTGGTATTAGCAAGCTCGTAAATTGCGGAATAGTTAAGAAGAGCCGCCTCCACAGTTCCGCAAGGAAGTGATGGGTTTCTGGCGCCTGAATAATATTCGCTCTTTCCGAACCACTTGGGGTCCGGATACCCATGGAAATGGAGTATCGGAAGGCCATTTTTTATTAGATCAGGTGTATATAAAGCTGCCGCAAGGGCTTGGGCAAGAATTACATATGTATCAAAAGAGGGCCTTATATCTTTTCGATTTAGGTCCACACCTCTTGGGGTTTCTAAATGCAGCTTACCTTTAACAACGCCAATTCTAACGATATCACAACTAGGATCAAGGTTGGTTTTATCGCTGCCGGAACGAGATGTGGTAATCCAGATGTCAGGCACCTGCTGGTAAATCTCCTTATTCCTAATAATAGTTCTTACATACCATCTCCCATCTTTATCCTCTCTAACCAGATCGTCATTAACGCTTTCTACCATTTCCAACTTATTCCATTTAGCCTTGCTTATTGTTGCCGGTCCTTCATATACCGGAGCCTCTGCCAATGCGATGAAACCGTACGAAACACCGGTTCTGCCTTCCATAATCTTTTCAACTACATCTTTATGGGATTGGCGTTTTACTTTTTCACTAAATTTAGACCCTCGTGGGTAGAGGTTAGTCGATTTAATTAACCTACCTAATTCTGCTAACTGTTGAGGAAAAACAGATTCTGCAGGATCGTACTCTCCCTTCTTAAAACGATTTAAGACAGGGGGTTTAATTGGCGCGTAAATTTTCGGTATCAATGAATTCAAAACGAAATCGTCCATCCCTTCATTCAAATAAATAGAGTCTGAAAGGTTCATGTTAACAAGTGAGAACTTATCAGGAGCTATACCCATTATGATTTCAGACATGGTGGCAATAAGGTTCTGCATCCCTATCGCTATCTTGCGGTCATATGTAGTGTTTTTGTCTGCGAATTCAGGCTCTAAAGGCATAAGTGTAACAATTTGAGTATTAAAGGGGTCCTGCACATATCTTGCCGTAAAATCATCCGCCCAACCACTTACTCTAAGAATTTCCATTACCGACATATCGGGCCTTCGAAAATAACCATACATTCTCTCGGCTATACCGCTTAAGAATGTCCTTGTCAGGGAATATTCTCTTTTTACATCTACAACTGCGTGAATGTTTCTCTTTACCTTTCTTGTACGGAGAACTTTCGATAACAAATCGTCGGGCAATTCAGCTACTTCATCCCAGGGAAGTACCTGCACTCCATGTTCTATTAATTTATTTTTAAGTTTTTCTCTAAATTTTATTACAATCTGGTTTC
>JBBDIN010000160.1:0-10430 GCA_040880385.1 Thermodesulfobacteriota bacterium
TCATTACTTAGCGATTTATATCTAAAATCTACAGACTCCCCTGTTTGCAGTTTTGAAACCCTAAACTCCCTTCCTAAGTTAGATTTAAGAAGAAAGTTGCTTATGCTGAGAGAAATATCTGCTTCGTAATTACTTGAGCCGCCCTCAAATCTTGCGCTTGCTGACTCTGCATTGCCTGCGATATTGGCAGGAATAATAGTCTTTGGCGTCATTTCCAGATTTAGATTACTGCCTAAAATATTACCGCTTATCTTAGTGATACCTCCTCCGAAGCCTTGAGATAAAAAGAAATTCAAAGTCCCACTGGCACTGCCGTCCATAAACTTACTGTTTATATTTGATAAGGAGATTCTATTATCAGTCCATTTAGTTTTAGAGTCTAAATTGACGCGGGCGGTAATATTCTTGACTACTCCTGTTTTGTCCCAGGAGAATCTTTGGGCTGTACATTTTCCAGTAGAAGAAAGTGAAAAACTGCTCGCAGAATTGAGGTTTTGGTTGACTTTCAAATTACAATCGAGATCATTGACACCTGGGTCATTTTCATCTTTTGGGTTAAATTTAAAGCCTTTTAAATGTGTATTCCCACTTAAATGAATATCGTCTTCTTTCCTTGATCCAGTTATTTTCAAATTACCGGTATTTAATTCTCCCGATAGAAGACCCTTATCATCATTAAAAATACGTACCATAAGATCTCTTAAGTCTAAGGTGTCTATCTCCCCTGAAAGATTGATAACTGTTTCTTTTATAACTTTCTCAATATCACCTGAAAATGAACCTTTAAGAAGATCGTTTACTTGGAAATCAAGGGTATTCACATTTGCAATATCGGCAGTCTTGTCGTAACTCAGATCATATATGAATTCTGCGAAAGGTTTTTCTGAAAAGATCCCTTTATGAGTATCAAATGTTAAGTTGCCGTTGACTGTAATTAGATCTGAAACCTCAAAGCTCATTTTCGTTTGCGCCTTCAGATTCTCTGAGTCGCCTAATAATGATGAAACTGCTGCTATATTAATCTTATCAACTTGAAGATTAAGCTCTCCACTGGTTTTTTGAGGAGCTATCACAATAGAGCCATTTAATCCTACTTCTTTTTGGAGCAGACCTATATTCCCATCAAAGGTTATGCTCTGACTATCTTCAAACTTTTCATCACCAAACTCAATATTAAGATTTGGAATAGATAGGACAAATTCAGGTGTGATCAGAAAATCGGCATATAATATTTTAATTAACCCAAATTCGACCAAGGAGCTTTTGTCATCTTTCTTCTCATCTCTTAACTGTTCTATGAAATCGACAAGATTGTTTACATTTTCCTGATTAGACTGAGCGACCGGCGTTTTTAAAACCACCTCGCCTAGTACTATTCTCTGACTAAATAGAGAGGAAAAAATATGGGGTTTTACTGTAACCTGATTTACTTTCAATACATCTTTTGTTTCTGAAGAGGGGTCAATAACAGATACTTTATCTAGCTGCAATCTAAATAATGGATCCAGGCTGATCTTTCGGATGTTTATCTGATACGGGCTTTCTTTTGAGAATTGCTCAATGATGTTTGGAATATCGGCTCTGAGCTTAATATTCAAAATAACATTGAGAGCAATCAAGATGATGCATATTGCGATTACTAATAATAAGAGAATTCTTCTGAATCCAGTACCGAGGAGGGTCATACAAAAGATATTATATTAGTATTTATAGTCTTTTTAAAGAAGAATTTGAAAATTCGCCCAAGAATATAGAATTAAACTCATATATTAAGACGGTGTATTCTCCAATTTCTCAACAGTCCTGGCTTTTATTACATTCTTTAATTTGTAGAGAAGATATTTCTTTTGCTTTTTATATCTGCCCTGAATTTTCACTTTATCACCCGTTGAAAGCGCCAAATGCTCGTCCTCATAATAAACTCTAACTTCATTATCAGTGCCGTCATTCATTCTAAAGAGTGTAAACGGCTCTCCCTTACTGGACTTTGTATATTCAACTTTATCTACAAATCCCTCTAAGGTTACACGCTGAGCATCGTACTGTTTAGGGTTGGATACCAGTTGTTGAATTGTAACCTCTGTGAATTCGCTGGGTTCGACAGCAGAACTTACTTCATCAGCTATGTTGCTAGTAAATGGTACAAAGCAAGCAATGTAGAATAAAGTTAGACTTATTATCTTATTCATAGTGTTATTCTCTCAATTTGTATTTGATTTTAGGTTATTAGTATAAGCGCGAATGTTTCATTTACCAGTTAAAATAATTATCGGTAATGACTATGACATCATCCATGATAAGAAAACTAAATGGCCTTCTCAGAGCTGAGTCTCTGGGGAAAGTAATCCATTACCAGGATGAAATGGACTCAACCAACACTACACTGCTTGAGCTAGGCGAGAAAGGGGCTTCTGAAGGCACTGTGGTGATAGCGGATAGGCAAACTGGAGGAAGAGGCCGTCTAGAGCGTAAATGGATATCTCCTGCAGGAACTAATCTATATATTTCAATATTGTTTCGACCGGAGATTGCGGCTTCTGATGCCCCTCTATTCACCCTTATTGCCTCTTTAGCGCTTAATAAAGTTATTGAAAAATTAGGTGTGGCAGAGACAAAAATCAAATGGCCTAACGATATACAGATTTCTGGGAAGAAAGCAGCCGGTGTTTTAACAGAAATGAGGCCCAAAAGAGAAATGGTCGATTTTATAGTTGTTGGGATCGGGGTAAATATTAATATGACCAGAGAAGATATGAATGAGGAGATGGGAAAGGTTGCACATATCGCAACTTCAATCAAAGAACACCTAGGTAAAGATATAAATAGATCAAAGTTTGCTGCGGATTTACTTCTAGAATTAGAAAATTGGTATCAAATCTTTTCAAATAAAGGAAAAGCAATAATTTTAAGTGAATGGACTAATATGTGGGGGGATTTAAACAAGAGAGTTCGAGTAAAGATAGAAGAGAAAGATTCCTATGAAGGAGCGGCAATTGGTATTGATGAAAAAGGTTATTTAATGGTTAAAACAGATTACGGCGAAATAAATACAGTAATTTCAGGGGATGTAATTGTTTTATAATCTTATATATGCACTAGAGTCACTGTGGGCCTGGCATTAAGCTAGTCATCTCTTCACGAACGTTTTCCATAAGCGTTGTCCATTCGTTGACTAATCCAAAATCGTTCTCAGGAAGAGACTTTCTAATTTCAATACCGGTGTGTTTAGGGGCAACTTTACAATCCTTATATCTTTCGGATATCAGAAACCCAAATCTGTAAAGAGTATTAACGGCTTTTGGTTCCTTCCCAGTGAATTTTGAAACAAGAACTACTTCTTGGTCAAACCCTTCAAAGATAACGTTCCATAGTGTCCCACTTGATTCCATTGAGAACGATAAATCAATTGACCCTGACTGCACGGTTTCTTTTTGCATGAACGTCTCGACAATTCTAACTATTGATGCTCAGCAACTTTTTACTGACGTCTTCCACCAAGTGACGCTATTCTCTGCTCAGCTGTTTTAACATATATGGAATACTCATCCTGACCAAGGGAATACTGTAAGAACTGATTATAGTAGCTAATTGCCTGCTGGGTATTTTTAGCTTTATCGTAACCCTGCGCGATAAAGAAGTAGGCATCTGGACTGTTTGGATTTAGAGAAATCGCTTTTTTCCCTGAGGTTATTGCGTCTTGTGGCTTATTCATATAATAATAAGCTATTCCCATATTTTGATAAGCGGATGCATAGTTGGGATCTAGCTTTATTGCGTTTTGGAACTGTTTAATAGCCTGGGGGTAATAACCCTGATATATCAAAGCATTACCTAGATAGTTATGGATTTCTGGGGAAGGCGCAATTTCTGCGGCTTGTCTATAGTAGTTTGCAGCTTGACTAAAGGAACGCCTCTTTTCGTAATAAGCTGTCCCCAAACCAATTAAAGCAGGTACCAATTTGGGGTTTATTTCTAAAGCTTTTGTAATTTCTGGACTGCTCGGGTTCCTTCCTGTAGCTGCCCACAAAATATAAAGCGCTTCTGCATTATTAGGATTCTTAGACAAAATACCCTGTGCGGCATTCTTTGCTAAGCTTTCATTACTAAGATGAAGATACGTGTATGCTAAAGCTAACTGAACAGGCTCTAGATTGGGATTGATTTGCAAAGCCTTTTTCATATTTTCATAAGAATCAACATAGTACTTTTCGTAATCCTCTTTAACTTCATATCTGTAAAAACCCTGGAATGAATATAGCTCACCTAGCCCTGCGTACGCCGGAGCGTAATTAGGATCGGCCTGAATGGCTTTGTTGTAATATTGAATAGCATTGTTAAACCCGTCTGGTGTAAAACTCAAAAACGCTTCGCGACCCTTTTTATAATCCTCAGCCGCCTGTCCCTGTGCAAACGCGTCACTACCCTGAAACAGAACTGCGGCAAAAAGAACTGGTATTATTAATGCCATTATTACTTTTTTCATCGTTACCCTTTTCATTGTTACTTTTATCATTTATCTCTCCTAAATAATCACATTGTTTATTAAAATACTCTAACTCATATCCTAGTAAATTTCTAAGATGTATTTCACAATCTCTTTTGCCATACTTTCATATATGTCTTTTGCCATAAAACCCATAGAGCTAAACCCGTTAATTTCACCCGTGGCTATCTCATTACCTGTAGCTTTATCTAATAGGGCTAATTTAATTGTGATTGAAACTTCTCCAAACTTGATTCCGCCGCCTTCATATGAGATATCAGAGCTTGGTCTAAACTCAGCAACCTCACCTAAAACAATAATTGTATCTGAAGCCGGGATGTTCGTTATTTCAGAGTTGCTGACTTCTTTAAATTTGTCTTTGGAATCAAGAAGTGCTGCTGACTCAGCTGGGATTTTAGCTAGCGCTTCTTTTGGAAAATCTTCGATTTCCGTATCAAAGGTTTCAAACTGAACGGCTTGAAAGTCTTTTAGTTTCGTCTTAGTGGGAGTAAAGTACGAAGTTGTCTTAATTTCTCCGCAGCCTGAAATAGCAAAAGCAATAAAAGCAAGTGGAACTAGAACGTATAATATTGAAATCTTTTTCATTTTTATTTGAGCCTCCGTGCTAACAAGTAGTATAAAATATCATACTTAAGGGACTTCATAAAGCTAATATGTCTTTATTCTAAGATATCTCCAAAATAACAAATTCCCTAACTCCACCGGGAGCCTGGACTACAACATCATCATCTTCCTGTTTTCCGATGAGCGCACGGCCTATTGGAGACGTGATTGAAATCATTCCATTTTCAGGTTCTGATTCATCCGGGCCTACAAGTTGATAAGTTACAGTCTCGCCTGTATCTAAGTCTTCAAGCTTAACATGAAGCCCGAAGGTGACCCTGTCTCTATTCTTTAAAGTTGCCGGGTCAATGACTTCAGCCCTGCTCAATTTACTATCAAGCTCCTGGATTCGACCTTCGACAAAAGACTGCCTTTGCTTGGCGGTTTCATATTCTGCGTTCTCTGAAAGATCGCCCAGCGATCTGGCGTACTCTATTGCTCTTATTACATCGGGCCTTTCAACAGTTTTTAAACGATGCAGCTCTGCCGTCAGCTTCTTATGCCCATTGGGTGTCATAGGTACTCTTTCAACTGACACGATGTATACCTCCGATTATTTCAATAAAATATTTACAGCTCATAAGCATATACATAATTATACAACATCAATAGTAGTCCTGAATAGCTTTTACGTCCAGCCCTTCATTTATCATAACTTCAATAGCGCCCACAGCGGCTCTTGATGCAGCTATGGTAGTAAAATACGGCACTCTATGAATAATTGACGCTCTTCTGATTGAGTAAGACTGCGCTACCTCTTCTTCTCCGAAAGTTGTATTTATTACTAAATGTACTTCACCGTTTTTGAGATGATCTACTACGTGGGGCCGTCCTTCGCTTACTTTTTTCACAAATATACAGTTAAGACCGGAACTCTCAAAATATGCCGCAGTACCGCTAGTTGCCATTATACTAAACCCAAGCTCAGATAACTTCTTAGCAATTAAATAAGCTTGCGGCTTATCATCATCCTTTACGCTAATAAAAGCTGTGCCTAAAAGCGGGAGATCGTTCCCCGCGGCAATCTGAGATTTTGCAAAGGCCCTTCTTATCTCAGTATCGAT
The DNA here is from genome assembly GCA_040880385.1 of Thermodesulfobacteriota bacterium. Classification (GTDB taxonomy): domain Bacteria; phylum Desulfobacterota_D; class UBA1144; order Nemesobacterales; family UBA2774; genus CR02bin9. Next base: position 6,172 of record JBBDIN010000160.1, read on the forward strand.
CCCCATCACTTCACCGGTCGACTTCATTTCAGGACCGAGGAGGGTATCAACACCCTGGAATTTTACAAATGGAAACACCGATTCTTTTACACAAATATGCTTGGGAACAATTTCTTGGGTGAACCCTAATTCTTCTAAGGTTTTTCCTATCATTACCTTAGTGCCCAGTTTGGCAAGCGGCACCCCAATTGCTTTACTAACAAAAGGAATCGTACGGCTGGCTCTGGGGTTTACCTCAATTATATAAACTTCCCAATCTTTTACAGCAAATTGAATATTTACCAAACCCTTAACTTTGAGAGCCAGAGCGAGTACTTTGGTCTGGCGTTTAATCTCTTCAATTACCAGGCTCTCAATTGAATACGGGGGCAACACCATAGCGCTGTCGCCCGAGTGAACACCCGCTTCCTCAATATGCTCTAGAACTCCGCCCACAACAACTGTTTTGCCGTCTGATATTGCATCTACGTCCACTTCTTTTGCATCTTTAAGGAATTTATCTATAAGTATTGGGTGATTTGGAGAAACTTTAACTGCCTCAGTTATATATCTCTTAAGTGCTTCCTCTTTATAGACAATCTCCATTGCCCTGCCCCCTAGAACATAAGAAGGCCTTACTACTATTGGATAACCTATATCTTGGGCAATTTGTAGAGCTTCTTGCTGACTCCTGGCAATACCGCTTTGTGGCTGCCTAAGCCCAAGCTCTTGTACAAGGTCCCTGAACCTTTCCCTGTCTTCAGCAAGATCTATGCTATCAGGAGATGTCCCTATTATCCTCACACCCATCTCTTCAAGAGGTATCGCAAGTTTAAGTGGGGTTTGACCCCCTAAATGAACAATTACTCCCCAAGGGTTTTCCCGTTCAATTATTGATAAAGTATCTTCAAGTGTAAGGGGCTCGAAATATAGCCTGTCGGATGTGTCATAATCAGTACTTACGGTCTCTGGGTTACAGTTGACCATAATCGACTCAAAACCTTCTTCATTTAAAGAATATGAGGCGTGTACACAGCAATAATCAAACTCAATCCCTTGTCCGATTCTGTTTGGACCGCCGCCAAGTATTATGACCTTCTTTTTATCGCTAGGTGGGGCTTCATCTTCGGTTTCATATGTTGAATAGAGATAAGGAGTATGTGCTTCAAACTCAGCGGCGCATGTATCAACCATTTTATAGACCGGCTTCAGATTATTTTTGAGCCTGAGATCTCTTATCTCATCTTCTGCTTTCCCAACAAGCTCTGTTATTCTAATATCAGAAAAGCCGTATTCTTTGGCAAGCCTAAGTAGGTCTGACCCGATTTGGCCCTTTGCTTCTTTAAGTTTATTTTCAACGGAAAGTATTTGTTTTATGTTTTGTAGAAACCACCTGTCTATGTATGTAAGGTTAAATATTTCCTCAATGTCCATACCGGCTCTAAACGCGTCTGCCAGATACCATAATCTCTCAGGATTGGGTGTTCTCAGCTTCTGTTTTATAAGATCCAAATCGCCTGTAATCGGTTCAAAGCCCCAGGAGTCAATCTCAAGTGAGCGCATGGCTTTTTGAAGAGACTCTTTAAAAGTCCTGCCAATTGCCATTACTTCCCCGACTGATTTCATCTGCGTTGTGAGAGTAGGCTCAGTTTGTGGAAATTTTTCAAAAGTAAATCTTGGAATTTTGGTAACAACATAATCTATCGTCGGCTCAAAAGAAGCCGGAGTATATTTGGTTATGTCATTTGGGATTTCATCAAGCGTATAGCCTACAGCAAGTTTGGCCGCAATTTTGGCGATTGGAAATCCTGTAGCTTTTGAAGCGAGGGCTGAACTCCTAGAAACCCTGGGATTCATCTCTATCACAACCATAGTTCCGTCTTCAGGGTTAATGCCAAACTGAACGTTTGATCCTCCGGTTTCAACGCCGATTTCTCTCATTATATCTACTGATGCGTCACGCATCCTCTGATATTCTTTATCCGTAAGGGTCTGAGAAGGAGCTACGGTTATAGAATCTCCGGTATGAACTCCCATAGGATCAAAATTTTCAATTGAGCATATAATCACTACGTTATCAGCAGTGTCGCGCATTACCTCAAGCTCGTATTCTTTCCACCCCAAGACTGACTGTTCAATTAATATTTCGGTGGACGGGCTTAAATCGAGCCCGGATTTAACGAATTCCTCGTATTCTTCTTTGTTGTATGCAACACTTCCGCCCGCCCCACCAAGGGTAAAGGATGGTCTAATTATTGCGGGAAAACCTATTTCTTCTACCACACTCCAGGCTTCTTCCATAGAATGAGCAACGCCGCTTCTTGGAACCTGAAGTCCGATTTTGATCATAGCTTCTTTAAAGAGCTGACGGTTTTCAGCTTTTTGAATTGCCGGTAATTTTGCTCCGATTAGCTCAACGTTGTATTTTTCAAGCACGCCTGATTCTGCAAGGTCCACTGCGATGTTAAGAGCAGTCTGACCGCCTAGGGTTGGCAACAGCGCTTGAGGGCGCTCTTTCTCGATGATTTTCTCAACAATATCCGGATGAAGAGGTTCTATATAAGTACGGTCTGCAAAAGAAGGATCGGTCATAATTGTTGCGGGGTTACTATTGACGAGAACTATTCGATATCCCTCTTCTTTAAGAGCTTTGCAGGCTTGGGTGCCCGAATAATCAAATTCGCAGGCTTGCCCAATTACAATTGGGCCCGATCCTAATAGTAATATAGTTTCAATATCAGTGCGTTTAGGCATATTTTTACTCTATTTTTAGGAATTAACTGTAAACTTACCTCAGTTTATCAATACTCCCCTTAACAAAATTATAAGGTTTCACCCAAATGTTATTTAAATATTTGTTGCCTCTTATGGTCGAGAAAAAGCAAGTAATATAGACAACTTAGACAACAGCAAAATTTGGCCTAGGGCGTAGGTTTGTAAGCACTTAGGCAATGAATTTATACCTAAGAATTCAGAAACTATCAAATATAAGGGAATATTTAAGAATAAGTATTAGGACTCGGCAATTTCCGGCTCTTTGTCAGATTCGGGCTCGGGATTATTTCCAGCCTCTCTTTTCTTCAAAGCACCCATAACATGAACCATTCTCTGGATTGCTGTATATGAGGAAAAAGCCAGTATCAGTATTAAAGAAAGCTTAAGCAAATAGTTATCAGATCCGTAACCAAAAGCATTTGCAATCAGGTTCCCGAAAAAGTTGAAGACTGAAAGAACACCGAGATAAACAACTCTTTCTGTTCTCTGCATAATGCCGACTTCACACTTCACACCCAAGCCTTCGGCTCTTGCCCGTGTGTAACTGACCATTGTTGTAGAGACGAGTATGAAAAAGACTACGTATGAAAAGATAGTTCCCTGAAAGAGGCTAAGCAGACCTACATAAATAAAAGCTTCTGAAATCCTATCTAAACTTGAATCAAAAAAAGCTCCGCTTTCACTATTGATGCCCTGAGCTCTCGCAACCCGGCCGTCAAATATATCAAAAGTCGACCCGCCAAGAACCAAGATACCCCCAATAAAAATTAATCCGTAATGATAAGCCAAACCGGTAAGGACTCCAACTACGAGAGTGGATATCGTCAAAATATTAGGATGAATCTTTATTTTGAGGAGGTACTCCTCTATTGGCAACATCAAGAGAAGCCACCAGGTCTTAAGTCCGCTACCTAAAAGTTTAGATGCTTGCGGCCCCTCGTTGTTTTTAGATCTTTGTGTTATTTCTTCGGGTTGAGTCATTATTCAAATCCACGCCTACTTTGTTATAAATTCATATTTAATTCGGGAATAACAATATCAGCTTTAGAGTAACCAGGCAAGGAGACGGGTTGGTCTAGTTATTTACAGTGATAAATAAATACTTAACCCCTGATGCCCTTTGTTTTAATTTGTCTCCGTAATTTACGGCATCTGATCTTGTTGAAAAAGTGCCTACTCTAACTCTATACCAGATCTTCTTATCTGGGGTTTCTACTTGTTTAATAAAGGCTGGATAGCCATTAGATTTCAGTGAGTTCATAAGCTTATTAGCTTCCGTTTGGTTTTGAAAGGCCCCTATCTGAACAGTGTAACGACCACTCGGATCGATCTTAGGCATTGTACTCTTATCTGGCGGAGTATCTTGTTTTGTTGGCGGCGTTTTTTCAACAACAACCTTAGGAGACTCTTTCTCTTTGACCTTCTCTTTTGAATCAACCTCAGATTTATCTGTCATTTTCTCAGGCTGTGGGGTTTGTGATGGGGTTTCTATCTGGGGCGTATCT
>JBBDIN010000161.1:0-10428 GCA_040880385.1 Thermodesulfobacteriota bacterium
GTTGTGCAACTGAATGAAGCGCTTCAGGATTCACCTGAGTTAATTAAAGCTGATCCCTAAGCTGAGCGCTGGAAGATCAAAGTTAAAGTTTATGATCATGGAGAGCTTGAAGATTTAATGAGTTTTGAGCAATATACTGACTTTGTTGAGAACGAAGTAGAAGAATAGATCTTCCATAATCTTTACTTCTTTTCTTAAAAGTACTTTAATAGTTCTCTACTCATATTATCATGTTTACCTCTCAGTTTAGATTGTAGTAGTTCATAATATTCAAAAATCTGATGACTACAGACCTGGATAAAAATAATTCATTTGTTTCAAGACATATAGGCCCTGATGAATCTGAAGTGGAGTCTATGCTTGAACATATTGGCGTAAGCTCACTTGATGAACTAATAGCCTCTATTGTCCCTTCATCTATCAGGATGGCCGAGCCGTTAAATTTGCCCGAGCCTTTAAGTGAAGCCGGCTTATTAAATGAATTAGCTAAGACAGCAAAACTTAATAAAGTTTACAAATCATACATAGGCATGGGGTATTATGACTGTGTCACCCCAGGCGTTATTCAAAGAAACATTTTAGAAAACCCAGGCTGGTATACCCAATACACACCATATCAGGCGGAGATATCACAAGGCAGATTAGAAGCTCTTCTTAATTTCCAGACTATGGTAAGTGATCTTACCGGGATGGAGATTGCAAACGCGTCTCTTTTAGATGAAGCGACAGCAGCTGCTGAAGCTATGACTATGCTTCACCGGGTTAAAGATAAAAAGTTAAAGGGTGATGATGCAAATAGCTTCTTTGTTTCAGATAAGTGTTTTCCTCAAACGATTGATCTGCTCAGAAGTAGGGCAGAGCCGTTGGGTATAAATCTTATTATTGGAGATCATGAAGGCTTTAATTTTGATGATGAAGTATTTGGAGTTCTCCTTCAATATCCTGGGGCTGATGGTGAAATCGTAGATTACTCCAATTTTGTGGAGAGCGCTCATGAGTCTGGAATATTAGTGGCCGTTGCTGCTGATTTACTTAGTTTAATTCTGCTTACTCCTCCCGGAGAGTTTGGCGCCGATGTGGTTGTCGGCTCATCTCAAAGACTCGGGGTTCCTATGGGATATGGAGGGCCGCATGCAGCCTACTTTGCAACTTACGAGAAGTTTGCTCGGCAAGTTCCAGGCAGGATTATAGGAGTTTCCATTGATTCCCATGGTGATCCTGCATACAGGATGGCTCTACAAACAAGAGAGCAGCATATAAGGCGAGAAAAGGCTACTTCAAATATATGCACAGCTCAGGCGCTCCTTGCTATTATGGCTGGCATGTACGCAGTCTATCATGGCCCTAAAGGGCTAAGAGCAATTGCTATCAAAATACATAATAGGGCTCAAATACTAGAATCTGAGCTTAGTAGCCTGGGTTTTGAACAAATCAATAACTATTATTTCGACACATTAAAAATTGATCTCAAAGACTCAACCGGCGAAAGAATTAACGCTCTCAAATCGATTGCCGAAAGGGGAAAAATAAACCTTAGATATATAGATGATACACATGTTGGGATTTCACTTGATGAAACTACCGAACTATCAGATATAGAGACGATAATTAGAATTTTCTCTGAACTTGATGATAAAGATTATGACACAAACCTAAACACTATTGATGATCTTGGTATCCGGCTTCCGGAAGTACTACTTCGTCATAGTGAATATCTTAATCACGAGGTATACAACAAATACCATACTGAAACTAAGATGCTGAGGTATATAAAACGCCTTGAGAATAAAGATCTTTCTCTTACTTCATCGATGATACCTCTTGGCTCCTGTACGATGAAACTAAACGCTACAACTGAAATGGTGCCTGTTACCTGGCCAGAATTCTCAAAGCTTCACCCATTTGTTCCCAAGGACCAAGCAAGAGGATATGAGAATATATTTAATGAGCTCAAATCCTATCTTTCTGAAATCACTGGTTTACCTGGTGTATCACTTCAGCCCAACTCAGGCGCTCAGGGTGAGTATGCGGGGCTTATGGTAATAAGGGCGTATCATTCAGACAGAGGGGAAGGGCATAGAGATGTTGCACTTATACCCTCATCCGCTCATGGTACAAACCCCGCTAGTGCTGCAATGGCTGGGATGAAAGTCGTTGTGGTTAAATGCGATGATCGTGGGAATATTGATATAAAAGCTTTAAGAGAAAAAGCTGAGCAATATAGAGACAAGTTATCCGCCATTATGGTTACATATCCTTCGACTCATGGAGTATTCGAGGAAGATATTCAAGAAATATGCAAGATTGTTCATGAGAACGGCGGGCAGGTTTATATGGACGGCGCCAATATGAACGCTCAGGTTGGTCTTACTAGCCCTTCAATCATAGGGGCGGATGTTTGCCACCTAAATCTGCACAAAACTTTTAGCATTCCACATGGCGGCGGAGGTCCCGGGATGGGGCCGATTTGTGTAGCCCAGCACTTAGCTCCTTATTTGCCAGGGCATGCAGTTGTTAATATCGGAGATGAGAAATCTATTCCAGCCGTGTCAGCTACCCCGTGGGGGAGTTCAAGCATAATGCTCGTGTCTTATATTTATATTAGATTGCTTGGGTGGAAGGGAGTAACTGACGCAACTAAATACGCGATATTAAACGCCAATTACTTAAAGTCGAAATTAGAAAAATTTTATAGCGTTCTTTATACCGGTAGTAGCGGCAGGGTTGCGCATGAATTCATCTTGGATTTAAGAACTTTTAAAAAGGAAGCTGGAATTGAGGTTGAGGATGTGGCAAAGAGGCTTATGGATTATGGCTTTCATGCCCCGACTATGTCTTGGCCGGTTGCTGGGACCATGATGATAGAACCCACAGAGAGTGAAGCAAAAGATGAATTAGACCGTTTTTGTGAGGCTCTAAATTATATATACAAAGAAATGAGAGAAGTAGTTGACGGAACAGCGGACAGAGAAGATAATGTTCTTAAAAATGCACCGCATACCTCAAAAGAAATTGCTAACGATAAGTGGAAGCATTCCTACTCTCGAAAAGAAGCTGTTTTCCCGCTTCCATATTTGAAAGAGAACAAATTCTGGCCGCCAGTTGGCAGAATTGATAACCCTTACGGGGACAGAAACCTGGTTTGTTCCTGCCCACCAGTAGAATCATACGAAGATTTACCTTTATTTATTCCGGCTAAATAACAAAAATTATTTCTTCTCTTGCATGACAGTGTCAATGTTTATCAGCGGAACACCACCACCTCCGGTAAACTTTGGCAAAGTTCCGTCCCACTTTTCTGCAAGCCTGAGCTGTATCAACTGCGGATTGTCTTTAAGCGCTTTGGCCTCTCTTGCTATTGCGTCTGCTTTTGCTTTAGAAGAGGCTTCAATTTCATATGCTTCACCGTCGGCAGAGAGCTTACGCTCCTGATAACCCGCCTCGGCTTGGGTAACTCTTCTTGTTTTCTCATTTAACGCCTGAAGCGCTTCCTGCTCAGCCTTTACTTTAAGCTCAATAGCTTTGTTAAACCCTTCTGAGAATTCAAAATCCGTAATAGCAACGTTTGCTATTTTGAGTGCCGTGGGAACCTGTTTATCCAGAAGCGTTACGTGTATAAAGTCTTCTATTGCTTTTTGAATATGCTGTTTAACCTCTGCTCTCTTGGTTACAAGCTGCTCAGCTGTATACTGGGCTGTAACTGCTTTTACTGATTCCTGAATCGCGGGCTCAATTACCGTTGCGGCTACGACTTCACGTTGGCCGATTCTTTGATAGGTTTGGGGAGCCACAGGTCCCAAGATCGAATATTGGACTGTAACCTGAGTTTCCACGGTCTGAAGATCCTTGGAAGCCGCAGCCGATTTGGATATAGCTTTCGTAAGCCTTATGTCGACTTGTTCTACTTTATCCAGAAAAGGCTTTTTTAAATGAAACCCTTCAACCAGAGGCTCAGGTTGCACCGCCCCCAAAGTTCTTATGACTCCTACATGTCCACTGTCGACAATTACAAATGCGCTGGTTGCAAACACTATAATTAAAATAATAATTATCGGGTATAAAAAGTTTAAATTTTCAAGCTTAGGTCTTGAAGCCATATTAATAAAACCTCCGTTTTTTTTATGAGTTATCCAGTATAATATACCTGGATTGTGTGATTTATAGAGTTTTTTCTATTTAATTGTTTTCCCAGCTAGCATCTCTTACTCTAAGTCTGATCTCTTTTCTTCCGTTCCATCTATTAAACTCAGGGGTATAAACCATATCTATCTTGTCCGGAAGAGTTGCGGGTTCTTTCATATTAAACCATATTGCACCATAGAAATTTTCTCCCTCCTTTACCTTAAAACCGAGGTGCTTATCCTTAAATATGCGCTGTGATATTACTTCTACTTCTTTAGAGAGTAATACGGGCTCAGGATTCCCAATCCCAAAAGGGGCGAGTAAATCTAATTCAGAAATTAAGCTCTCCGATATAGATTCTAGCTCTACGGTGCAATCAATATTTAGCTTCTGCTCGTATGGTTCTTTATTTGACTCAAGCGCTTTATCAAACATTTTCCTAAATTTATCAACATCCTCTTCACGTATAGAGAGACCAGCGGCTTGTTCATGTCCTCCAAACTGCAAGAATAGTTCTCGGCATTCTAAAAGTGCTGAATATATATTGACCCCGTCTACGCTCCTACCCGAGCCTTTGCCTACACCATCTTCACTAATAGCAATTAACAACGTAGGCTTTTCATACCTTTCTACAATTCTTGATGCTACTATTCCTATTATACCAGGGTGCCAGTTTCGCGATGCCAATACTATCGAATTTGAGCCTATGATCTCGGGGTTTGATTCAAGCTGTGAAATCGCTTCTTTGATGATCCCAGCCTCTGTGTCTTGTCTATTGGTGTTTTGTTTATTTAGACCTTTTGCGATTTCTCTTGCGTCTTCTAAGTTGTCGGAAATGAAGAGTTTAACCGCATTATCCGCAGTGCTCATTCTTCCGGAGGCGTTTATTCTGGGTCCAAACTTAAAACCTAAATCGTATGATGTTACCTCCCCCTTAATACTGCTTGCCTCTTTTAATGCTTGAAGGCCAAAGCGTTTAGGATTTTGCATCCTTTTAATTCCCTCTTTTACCAAAATACGGTTTACATCGAGCAGTGGGGCGCAGTCAGCGACGGTTCCAAGCGCCACGAGGTCGAGATAATCCCCTAAATTAGGCTCACCGTTCTTGAAAAATCCCTCATCTCTAAGAGCACGTCTAAGAGCTATAACTAAATTGAAAATTACCCCCACACCAACTATTTCTTTTGCAGGGTATTTGCAGTCTGAGAGTTTCGGGTTTAGAACAGAGACAGCTTTAGGGAGCTCTTGTGGGGGGTTGTGATGATCTGTAACAATAAAATCCACACCGAACTCTTTAGCCTGCTCAACTTCCTTAACTGCAGTGATGCCGCAATCTCCCGAGATTATAAGGCCTACCCCATCCTGAGAGAGTTTCTTGACAGCGTCAATATTTATTCCATACCCCTCTTTTATTCTGTCCGGATTGTAATAGGTAACATTAGCGTTTATGTCTTTTAGGAAATTATATAGCAGCGCTGTTGAGGTCACACCGTCAACATCATAGTCACCGTAAATAGCTATTCTTTCATTTTCATGAAGCCCTTTCTTTATTCTCTCAATTGCTATATCCATGCCCTTCATAAGATATGGCGATGGCAGATCAAATAGTGTGCAGTTCAAGAAGAGATTTGCCTCTGTCTCATTTTCAATGCCTCGGTTTAGGAGAATTTGAGCTGTGATAGGTGATATTTTAAGAGCTTTTGAGAGCTTGTCTCTTAGCTTTATATTCTCTTTTTCTATTATCCAATTACTCTTCATTTAGTTATAGCCAGAATTGTTCAAAATGTTTATCTAGGAAAAAGTAAATATTGTTATTGGTAATAATAAATAGACAAGTCAGAAACATATTAAGACTACGTCGGTTAGTTAATCTCGTTCTTGCTTAAATGTTCCACTAGTCCACTAAGACCAAGAAAGTAGCTGTTAATTCCAAAGCCAGAAATAACTCCGAGCGCAACTCCTGAAACAAATGATTTCTGTCTAAAATCTTCCCGCTTGTAAATGTTTGATATATGTACTTCTACAACCGGCAATCCTGAGGATAAAATTGCATCTCTAATAGCAACACTGGTGTGCGTGTATGCTCCGGGGTTGATTACAATACCGGCAAATTTAGACATGGCGTCTTGAATAGTACTTACAATATCCCCCTCAGAATTAGATTGGAAGAATGAAAGTTCTGCTCCAAGCTTCTCAGAGCAGTTGGTCAAAGATGTATTTATCTCTTCAAGAGTAGTGGCGCCGTAAATATCGGGCTCTCTTTTCCCAAGCATGTTAAGGTTGGGTCCGTGTATAACTAATATCTTCATTTTTGCTATTGTTCCTTAGAACCGAATCCTGCGGACAGGTTTATTTTATTTAACTTGGTTTTCTCTAAATTTTCAATTGCAGAGGTTTTTTCTTCTTCGTTTTTATATATGTGCTCTATTATTTCTAATGCTTTATCATACTGGCCTTGTTCTATATAAAGATTCAACATTGTCTGAGTAAGGGCTTCACTATTTCCGAGAGAATCATCCATGCTGATTTCTTTTACTTTTCTTGATTCTATCGGTGTTTCAAAAGCTTGCATGCTGGATTTGTTCTCTATTTGTGACAGTTCCCTTTTAATCTCATTAATTTGACTGTGAATATCTGTATCATCTCTATGGAATACATATGTTTCTTCCAGTGTTTGAAGCGCCTCGTTAAATTTGTCTTCACTCTTGTAAATTTGAGAAAGCAATTTTGCTGCTTCCAAATTGTCAGGCGTCAGCTCTAATACTTTCTTCATTTCTTTTTTGGCCTGTTCGATGAGCCATCTGTCATAATAAATCTTGCCTAATAAGAATCTGGCTGTAGCGTTATTCTTATTATATCCTAAACCCCTAATCAATACACCTGTAGCTTTATCTACCTTGCCCAGTCTGTATTGAATATCCGCGAGTAAGCAAAATGTATTGGATGCCGGATCATTGCTTAATATGGTTTCATACTTTTTTTCCAAAGCCAGAAGTTCATTTTGATCAATCTGTTCTTTTTGACACATATGCTTTTGAGGATATTGATATCTAATTTAAGAGTCAAGTTTTAAATCTCAAATGTATAAAGTTGCACAATTCCACAGTGTGATATAACACTGATAATGATGCCAAAATTTGAACGTTCGTTTCTCCCATCCTATATAACTGCCTTTAACTATTAGACATATTTATCTCTAAAGATTTGGCATCAACGTTGCATATATTTAATACATATCATCGTGAGTTTACGTAGAATTATCAGGATGAAGTACTTTACACAACTTGTTTAATCAAAAAGGGAGAATGTATCATGCGAAAATTGTTAGTTGTTTTCTCAATCTGCTTTTTGCTTTCTGCGCCTGCATGGAGCTACTACGTTGAAGATGGAAAAGTGTATAACGATAGTAGTCAAGAAATAAATTTATACGGGGTTAGCTGGTTTGGGTTTGAAACGAATAATCATGTGGTTCATGGCCTATGGGCTAGAAACTGGAAAGATATGATTGAGCAGATTAAGGGGCTTGGGTTTACTGCGATCAGGCTTCCATTCTGCCCTGCTACATTAAATGACGTGGGAGTTACGAGCATAAATTATTCACTCAACCCCGATTTGCAGGGTTTAAACTCACTTGAGATAATGGACAAAGTCATTGACGAGTTAGACAGACAAGGTTTTTATGTACTGTTAGATCATCATACCTCTGACTGTCAAACAATAGAAGATCTTTGGTATACGAGTAATTACTCTGAGCAGGACTGGGTTTCTGATCTAGTTTTCGTAGCTAATAGATACCAGGATGTTGAGAGAGTTTTCGCAATAGATATTAAAAATGAACCTCATGGACCAGCGACTTGGGGAACAGGGAATCCTTTTACAGATTGGAACACAGCCGCTGAAACAGCGGCAGCAGAAGTTCTCCTGGCAAACCCTAAAATACTAATCTTTGTACAAGGGATTGAGAGTAATCCAACGTGCTCAAGTTCAATTAACCACTGGTGGGGCGGCAACCTTGAGCCGTTTGATTGTTTCCCGCTTAGTATCCCTGAGGACAAGCTGGTACTAAGCCCGCATGTTTATGGACCGGACGTTTTTGTTCAGCCTTATTTTAATGATTCCAGCTTTCCTAATAACATGCCCGATATTTGGGAGACCCATTTCGGGTACCTGGTCGACAGGGGATACGCTGTGATAATCGGTGAGTTCGGAGGTAGATACGGAAACGGCGGTGATCCCAGAGACAAAACATGGCAAGACTCACTAATTAATTATATGGACGGCAAAGGGATGACCAATTTTTTCTACTGGTCGTGGAACCCTAATAGTGGTGATACCGGAGGGATTTTGCAGGACAATTGGCAGGATGTATGGCAGGATAAAATCGCTCTACTAGCTCAGTTGATGGACGGGTCTACAAACCCCCCTCCAACTCCCGATTGTTCTGACGGGATAGATAACGATGGTGATGCTCTCACAGATTATCCGGATGATCCGGGATGTGACAGCGCCAATGACAACGACGAATTTAACCAGCCTGCAGGAGGGGACATTACTGCCGAAGTAAATATAAATGACGACTGGGGCACGGGCTACTGCGCTGCTGTTACTGTTACAAATAACTCACAGAGCGCATCCGACTGGACTGTAACATTCTCAGTAGAGGGAACTGTGGGAGACATGTGGAATGCGACATACACTCAAAATGGCAATGAGGTTACAGCACAGGGCGCTTCTTGGAATAATATTGTAAATCCCGGTCAATCGATCGAATTTGGATTCTGTGCAGATAGAGGCTCTCAACCGCAACCAACACCTGTACCTACACCAAGCCCTACACCAGCCCCAACTCCTGCACCTACACCACCACCTGCGTTTGCATGTTCAGATGGAATAGATAATGACGCAGACGGGCTAACTGACTTTCCAAGTGACCCTGGTTGCATTAGCGCCAACGACAATGACGAGTTTAATGAGCCCTCAGGCGGTGACGTTACTACTGAGGTAACAATAAATGATGACTGGGGAGCGGGGTACTGCGCAGAGGTTGATGTTGTAAACACCACTTCTACTCCAGTGGACTGGACAGTTTCTTTTCCAATAGAAGGTTCAATTCGCAACCTCTGGAACGCTGATTATGAACAGCTTGGCAATACTGTTACCGCAGAGGGAGTTTCCTGGAACAATACAGTTCAGGCGGGAGGAACAGTGAACTTCGGATTCTGCGCCAACAGATAGACCTATTATCCTTGAAGAGGGGTGGATGTTTCCTCTGTTTTTAAGTGATCCACCTCTCTTCTTTTTTTATAAACTGACTAGAGCCGTTTTCTAATCATCTTTACAAGAAAGTCGGCTTCTTCTATTTTCAGAATTTTAGCAAGCAAGAAATAAATTACTGCTGCAATTACAATTGATGCTGCTAAAATCCCAATTTTTTCTAAAGAAAAAGCGGACTCACTCCAGTAGGTTAGTTTGGATATTCTCCAAATCACTACTCCCATAACTCCGGAGATCGCTGTTAATTTCACAAGCAGTACAATAATTGATTTTATATTTATGTTTCCGACCCTTCTCTCAATGAGATAGAACAATAGAACAAAGTTTATAATAGATGAAATTGAGCTTGCTAGAGCAAGTCCTGTGTGTTTGTAGCCAAAAGTAAATCCCAACACATAGCCTAAAATTGCGTTAACTATAAATGCTATAAAAGCAATAATGACAGGGGTTTTTGTGTCCTGCATAGAATAAAACGCAGGTGCGGTGATCCTAATCCCGCCAACTGCCCAAAGCCCCACTGCGTATCCTAAAAGCGCTTGAGATGTGAAAACTGTAGCTGCGTAGTCAAACTCCCCTCTTTGATATAGAAGATTGCAAATTGGAACCCGAAGCACAATCAGGCCCACAAGAGCTGGTATCAATATAAAAAACATGAGCCTTAGTGTAAAAGAATAAGTTTCTTTGAATTTATCAAATTCCTTTTTTGATACATAAGAGGACAGGCTCGGAAGAAGAACAGTTGCGATTGAAACCGCAATTATTCCGAGCGGAAACTCAATCAGCCTCTCTGCAAAGTAAAGATAAGAGATCGTACCCTCTGTCATGAAGGATGCGTACTGGGTGTTAACCAAAATATTGATGTTGTATACAGCAACCCCAAATAGTTGTGGAATAATAAGAAACCCTATCTTCTTAACGGCCGGGTGACGGACTTGTTTGCGAAAGCTGAATAAAAAGCCACGTCCGTATAAGAAAGGCAATTGAAAAATAAGCTGTAAGATTCCACCTGCTATAACACCAACGGCGGCGGCG
>JBBDIN010000162.1:0-10403 GCA_040880385.1 Thermodesulfobacteriota bacterium
ATTAATTGACTTAAATGATGTTGGAAATAAATTAGATGAAATTTTCGCGTTTGTTACTCCTAATTTAAATTCCAACGACATTGAAATAAATGAAATAGAGTACGCAGTGGTTGATGAGATGCTTAAAACTTTAGACGCGCATTCCGGAATAATCGTACCTCAGGTCTATAAGGAATTTATGATTGAGACTGAGGGGAGTTTCGGAGGGCTGGGAATCGTCATAGGCGTCAGAGATGGAGAACTTACTGTGATATCACCAATCGAGGGAACACCTGCATATAACGTTGGAATAAAACCAAATGATAAGATTGTACAAATCGAGAATGAATCAACCGTTAACATGTCTCTTATAGAAGCCGTTAGCAAATTAAGAGGTCCTAAAGGATCTCAAGTGGCTATACACATTAACAGAGATAGCTTGCCTCAGCCTAAAGAATACAAAATAACACGTGACACTATAAAGATTGAAAGTGTTGAGACATTTGATCTGAATGATGGGATTCGTTATGTGAGAATTAGGGATTTCCAAAAAAATACTTTAGATAGTATTACAGAGAATCTAAAGAATGGCGGGGATAACCCCAAAGGAATGATATTAGATCTAAGAGGAAACCCTGGGGGCTTGTTAGATCAGGCGGAAAGGATATCTGACCTCTTCCTAACAAACGGGGTAATTGTAACTACAAAAATAGGCAACTCTTCAAAACGTTACCATGCAAACGACAAGGACCAGCAATATTTGGGAAATGTGGTAGTTTTAGTAGACGCCGGTAGTGCAAGCGCATCGGAGATTGTAGCAGGAGCTTTAAAGAACAATGAGCGTGCTGTAATTATCGGGGAAAGAACATTTGGAAAGGGTTCCGTCCAGCAGATATTTGATTTAAATGATGGATCAGCATTAAAGCTAACAATCGCTCAATACTTAACACCTGGAGATATTTCTATTCAAGACATTGGCGTAACACCTGATATTATCCTACACCCTGCTACCATAACGGAAGATTCCATAATATTTAACTCAAACCTGGAACCTAGGCTCAATAGACTAAACGGAGATGCTCATAAGGCCGCAAAAGAAAATCAAGAGAAGCCGATCTACTCTATTACATATCTTAAGGATATAGTAGTAACCAACGATGACGAGGAACCTACACCGGAAGAAGCTCTAACAAAAGAAGAAAAAAGGGAAAAGATTGAAAATGATTTTTATGTGGAATTAGCCAGAGATATCATCCTTTCCTCGAAAGCTCCCTCAAGACAAGAAGCTCTGAATCTAATTCAAAATGACATAACAAAAATTACGAAAGACCAAGATAATAAAATCGTGGGTCAGTGGGAAACACTAGGTGTAGACTGGTCTTTTGGTAAAAAACCATCTTCTGGTCCCTCAGTAAAAGCAAGAGTGTTTCCTCAAGCTCCTCAAGTTAAGGCTGGAGAGGAAGTTGAAGTTGTCGTTGAAGTAGAGAATACAGGGCTTGAGCCTTTATATAGATTAAGCGCTACAACTGAATCTGAGAATTTGATTCTAAATGGAAAAGAGTTTATTTACGGAAAACTTAATCCAGGTGAGAAAAAGGTATGGAGCACAAAGATAGAGATTCCAAAATGGGCACTAACAAGGGAAGATCAAGTGTCACTCAAATTTCAGGATGCGCATAAATCTATAATTCCAGATTATGACTTTGACTTGAATATTAGTTCACTTCCGAGACCACTATATGCGTTTAACTACGAAATAGTTGACGACGGACGCTACGGCTCATCTGGAAATGGAAATGGTGTACCGGAACTAGATGAAAAAATAGCAATCGTATTAAGAGTAAAAAATATTGGGGATGGAGCATCAGAGAAGACAATCGTAAGCTTAAAAAACCTTTCAGGCAACACCGTATTCCTGGAAAAAGGAAGGATTGAGCTTGAGAACCTAGCGCCAGGAGAAATAAGAGAAAACACCTTTACCTTTAGTGATAAGAAATCAGAATCACCGATTGAATTCGAAATTCAGATTGTAGATGAGGTATTTAGAGATGGAATTAGCAGTAAGCTTTCCGTTCCTAACAATACAAATGTTTCAGCTTACCGAGAGGTCAAAGAAGAAATAGTGGTAACACAAGAAAATACTCCAATAAGAGGAGGCGGGTTTTCTGAGGCTCCGATTATCGCTCTGTCTAAAGAAGGTGCCAAATTCAGTTCTGCAGGACAAACAGATGACTGGATCAAAATTAGTTTAAACGAAACAATGTCGGGATGGATTAACAAAAACAAAGTCCTAACTGTCGAAAATTCAGAAAATTCCCAACCGATTGAGCCAGAGTTTCAAGAAACTTTTGAAGCCCCACCAATCATTAACCTTACGGACCTTCCTGTTTCAACAAAATCAAATACAATTAATCTCTATGGGGATATAAAAGATAATGACGGAATAGAACTCATCTCCGTATACCTAGGTGATGATAAAGTAGTATTGTTACCTTCTACAAAAACCAACGTGCCACTTTCGGTAGACCTGACTCTTGAAGAAAATATTAATCTAATAACTATTATTGCTAAAGATTCAAAAGGGCTTATATCAAAACAGAGCTTTGTAGTGAGAAAAGAGGGTTGAGAAGGAAGCAGGCTTGATTTTCAAATTTATACTCAGCCGAGCTTTCACTGGATTATTTGTTGTACTTGTGGTTGTGACCATTACATTCTTTCTTTTAAGAATGCTTCCAGGCGGTCCGTTTGATGAAGAAAAAGAGCTGCCTGATCAAATCCGAAAAAATATAGAAGCCAAATACAACTTGGATCAGCCTTCCTGGAAACAATACCTTCTATATATAAAAGGACTGTCAAAAGCCGACTTTGGACCTTCATATAAATATGTAGACAGATCGGTTAACGATATAATAAGAGAAACGCTGCCGGTATCGGTGGAACTTGGACTTGTAGGGCTCTTTTTATCTATAGCATTAGGAAGTATTGCGGGGATAGTCTCAGCTATAAAACCAAGGGGATTTTTTGATTTCTTTGCAGTTTCCACGGCCACAGCCCTAGTATCAGTCCCGAGTTTTGTTATAGGTGCTGTGCTTATATATATTTTTTCCGTTAGGTTTAGGATTTTCCCCGCTGCTCTATGGGGAAGTCCGAGCCACATAGTGCTTCCTGCTCTGACACTAGCCGCTGGTCCGGCGGCTTACCTCGCACGCCTGATTCGAGCAAGCATGCTAGAGGCCTCGGAGGCTCTTTATGTCCGTACTGCCCGCGCTAAAGGACTTAGCAACTTCATGGTTATTACAAAACACATTCTAAGAAATGCACTGATACCTATTGTAACGGTTATGGGACCGATAACAGCCTTCTTAATTACAGGCTCATTCGTTGTAGAACACATTTTCGCCATTCCCGGCATAGGAAGATTCTTTGTTCTTGCAGTATCAAACAGGGATTATCCCTTAGTCATGGGGATAACCATCGTTTATACAATCATACTAGTGCTGGCAAATCTAACAGTAGATATATTGTACGTGTATCTAGATCCCAGAATTAAGTTTGATAAAGGCGGCATCAAGTAAATGAGGAACATCAAAATAACGATTGAGTACGACGGAACTAACTACTACGGATGGCAAAAACAGCCTCAGGGACCAACAATAGAGCAAGAGATTGAGAAAACGCTAAAAAATATGACAGGGGAGGACATAAGCCTATCAGGCTCAGGCAGGACGGATTCAGGAGTACATGCATTTGCACAAGTTGCGAATTTTAAGACTAATAGCAATATCAAATCAATCGAGTTTCAGATGGGTCTTAACTCCAGTCTGCCAATTGACATAACGATTTTAGAAGCGAAAGAAGTAGACCAGGATTTTCATGCACAGTTCTCAGCCAAGAGCAAGACATATATCTATAAAATACTAAATAGCCCTCACCCCTCAGCGCTACTTAGAAAAAGATCGTGGTATGTGCCCACGGCACTGGACATAGATCAAATGAAGAAATCCGCTGAATATCTCATAGGTGAGCACGACTTCAAGGCATTCGCGCAATCCGGCATAGAAGTAAAAACAACAATCAGGAATGTTTTAAATGTGTCTTTAGAACAAAAAGAAAACAATATTATATTATTCAGCATAGAAGCCACGGGATTTCTAAAAAGAATGGTTAGGCTAATTGTTGGAACATTGGTTCAAGTGGGAAAAGGAAGAATCACTCCATTAGACTTTGCCGAGATACTAAATTCAGGAGAGAAGACTAAGTTTGTGTATGCCGCCCCGCCACAGGGCCTTTACCTAAAAGGAGTAAAATACTGAAATTGGTTATAATCTCTGACTCATATAAATAGCTATTTATCCGAGGTGAAGAAGTGAAACACATAAGATACGAAGACCAAAATAAAAATGAAAAGTACGGCATACTCGAGGGCGATATCATAACAGAAATAGACTGGGACCTCTTTGGAGATTACATGCCGACAGATATAACCCATGATATTAATTTAGTTAAGATACTGCCCCCGTGCACTCCAACAAAAATAGTATGTGTGGGATTAAACTATAAGGATCACGCTGCGGAAATGAACACTAAGGTTCCTGAAGATCCTAGAATTTTCATTAAGCCCAACACCGCAATCATAGGACATGAAGATACTATAATATATCCCGAACATATGTCGGCCAGAGTTGACTATGAGGGTGAGCTTGCTGTTGTAATGGGAAAAAGAGCAAAGGGTATAAGCTCAGATGAAGCTCTGGATTATGTATTCGGATATACATGCTTAAACGATGTCACAGCCAGAGACCTCACTGCGAAAGATATTCAGTACACCAGGGGTAAAGGTTTTGATACATTTGCTCCGTTTGGGCCATTTATTGAAACCGAGCTTGACCCTTCTAATTTGCACATATCCACATACTTAAACGATGAAATAAAACAAAGCTCAAACACATCAATGCTCATATTCAGTGTGCCAAAGTTGATAAGCTTTATTTCAAATGTCATGACTCTTTTACCGGGGGATATAATCTCAACAGGTACACCATCAGGCATTGGCCCAATGAAAAAAGGTGACACGGTAGAAGTTCACATAGAAGGGATCGGAATACTAAGAAATTATATTGGATAATCCTACTTAATAAGAAGATAACATTAGCAATAAGCAGGGCATTTTAGACTATTCATAATTCCAACTTAAACCGAGCTTAACAAAAAGGGTACAGTAGACCACTTTCCCATAAGACACACTGTGGGTACAATACGGAACACTTTAAATTAATAGAAAGGAGAAATACTTTGCCTAAAGTACTGGTTCTTCCCGGAGATGGAATTGGTGTTGAAGTAACAAATGTCAGTCTTAATATTCTTAATATAATTGGTGCAAAACATAATATAGATTTTGAATTTGATACCGAGTTATTCGGCGGAGCTTCAATTGACGAACACGGCATTCCTATTACAGACGAAGTCATAGAAAAAGCAAAAGCCTCTGATGCTGTTTTAATGGGAGCAGTAGGAGGACCTAAATGGGAGAATCTCCCTCACGAAAACAAACCTGAAAGCGGTCTTCTCGCGCTCAGAAAAGAGCTTGATGCATTTGCCAATTTAAGGCCTGCCGTTGTATACCCCGCTCTTGCTGACGCCTCAACACTCAAAAGAGAAGTTGTAGAAGGCGTGGATATTATGGTGGTAAGGGAACTAACCAGTGGTATTTATTTTGGACAGCCAAGAGGTATTGAAAAACTGGGCGATGGTCAGGAAAAAGGATTTAACACTTTGACTTATACAACATCAGAAATAGAGAGAATCGCTAGGGTAGCCTTTGATATCGCTAAAAAAAGAAATAATAAATTGACCTCTATCGACAAAGCTAACGTACTTGAAGTTATGCAGCTCTGGAGAACAACGGTTACAAGAATTCAGGAAACAGAATATCCGGAGGTAGAATTAGAGCACCTCTATGTAGACAATGCAACTATGCAGTTAATACGAAGGCCTAAAAGCTTTGATGTAATGCTTGCAGGGAACATGTTCGGTGACATCATAAGCGATGGAGCAGCTCAGCTTACAGGATCACTCGGGATGCTTCCCTCGGCCAGCATAGGTGAAGGCGCAATATATGAACCCGTTCACGGGAGCGCTCCTGATATAGCCGGTCAGAACATGGCAAATCCTATTGCCATGATCCTATCCTCAGCAATGATGCTCAAGTACTCACTCAATCTTGAGCAGGCTGCAAGGGAAATAGAGGAAGCCGTAGAGAGAGTTCTTAATAAAGGTTTCAGGACTGCAGATATATATCATGAGGGTATGACTAAACTAGGGTGCACGGAGATGGGAGAAGAGATAGCACGAGAAATCAAGGACCACAAAGATACTCCTTTACTATAAGCCGTGAGCAAAAAATCCAGCACAAAATCTATATATAAAAATCTTGAAAACGATACAAATTTTAAGAATCTAATCGACAAAATAGATGCCGGAGAGAAGATAATATCCCTCTGTGGTTTAAGCGGTTCTTCCAAGTATTTTCTGATATCTGCAATCTATAATTACACTAAAAGACCTTTTCTTTTTTTATCACCGTCTAGAAAAAAAGCGGAATCAACTGCAAATAACCTTTCGTTCTTTCTAAATGAAACCCCGCCTGTATTACAAAAAAAAGAGCCGGGCGTCGGAGAAGCCGTATATTCATCAAAATCACAGTCTTTAAAAGAGAGAAATAACTGGCTTTACTCTGCAATAAGCGGGAAACCGGTAATCGCTGAAATAGATGCCCTATTTGAGAGTACTGTTCCTAGAGAGAGCTTTGAAACTCTAGTCTTGAAAGTTAGCAAAGGGGATCTGCTACTAAGAGAAGATTTAATAAGTCGACTAAGGCAAACAGGCTATGTACAAACTGATTTTGTTCAAGGCCGCGGGGATATAAGCACCAGAGGATCAATCATAGACATATTTTCTCCGGGACATATTCACCCTGTCAGGCTCGAATTTATTGGGGATGAAGTAGGCTCCATTAGAGAATTCGGTGTAGAGGACCAAAAATCGACAGAAAAAATAGACGATACTACAATTTTGCCGATCAGCACTATTTCAATGGATCAGTCTTCAATTGAGAGGGCAGTAACATATCTAAGAAATAAAGCAGAAGAAGATGGCGTCCCGGCACGGAGCAAACACCAGGTCATTGAGCAGATTGAAAAAGGGGAAAGAATACCTAACATGGAATGGATGGTGCCGGCATTTTACCCAAAGCTAAGTTCAATTTTTGATTACTTGCCGCCTAACACTTTAATAATAGAAGATGAGCCCGAAGAGAACATAAATTCAATAGAAATCTTTTCAGACTCAGTATCAGAAATTGAATCTACCTTAAAAAAACAACTCAAAATAGCTCCGGATATTCAAGAGCTTTTTCTTCCGCAGGAACTTATAAATAATAGAATCGGATCTTTTCAAAATATAGTTCTAAGAAACCTAGAAATAGACGGCAATGAGGGCGCGGATTTCAGTTTCAACACTGCCCCAATTTCAATTGCGGGATCAAATGAAGGGGATTCCCCAATAGACACCCTTTCAAAAAAAATAGATGAATCAAAAGAAGAAGGCTATGCCTTGATTTTGGCGTTTAAAACACAAAATGAAGAAGAGAAAATTCTTGATCTCCTTAAAGGCCGGGGACATGAGAGTATAGATTCAAAAATAGGAAATCTGTCCCGTGGTTTTAAATTTGAAGAGGCAAAGCTTGAGATACTAACAGAAGAAGGGATATTCGGGGAAAAGAAAAATAGAGCTAGCTACAAAAAAGGCAAAAATGTGCCTTCAGCCTTCATTACTTCCTTTAGTGAACTTAAACCAGGGGATTATATAGTTCATATTGAGTTTGGAATTGGAGTCTTTAGGAACCTCACAAAGCTTAATATAGGCGGCACTGAGGGTGATTACATACAGTGTGAATATGCTGGTGGAGATAAGATATATGTACCCGTTGATAAGCTTAGGCTGGTACAGAGATATATTGGAGACGGCAAACCGCATAAAATAGACCGACTTGGCAATCTAAGCTGGACTACAAGAGTAAAAAAAGTAAGGAAAGCTGTTGAGAGTGTAGCTGGAGAGTTGCTGGAACTCTATGCGCGCAGAAAAGCAGAAAAAGGGTTTCAATATTCTAAAAGAGATGAGACATATAGAGAATTTGAATTAGAGTTTGGATACGAAGAAACTCCTGATCAGGAGGCAGCCATTGAAGATGTCATGCAGGATATGGAATCTTCAAAGCCAATGGACCGCTTAATCTGTGGAGACGTAGGTTTTGGAAAAACCGAGGTCGCACTAAGAGCGGCTTTTAAAGCCGCTATGGACGGAAAACAAGTAGCATTTCTTGTACCCACTACACTACTTGCCGACCAACACCACAAAACAGCTCTAAATAGGTTAAAAACCTACCCAATTAATATTGAGGCTATTTCGAGATTTAATACCGGGAAAGAGGAAAAGGAAACAATTAAGAAATTGGGTGATGGCAAGATCGATATAATCATCGGAACCCATAAACTTCTAAACGACAAGATAAAGTTTAAAGACTTGGGTCTTCTAATTATAGATGAGGAACATAGGTTTGGGGTATCTCAAAAGGAGAAGCTTAAAAAGATTAAACAAGGAGTAGATGTCCTTTCACTAAGCGCAACCCCTATCCCCAGAACACTTCAGCTATCGCTTGCTAAAATCCGGGATATCAGCCTTATAACCACGCCCCCTGAAGGCAGGCAATCAATAGAAACCCATGTGTACAAGTCCAATCCTAATATTATCGTTGAAGCTTTATCCAACGAGATTAAACGTGGGGGAGCGGTTTTCTATATACATAACAGGATTAAAGATATTTACAGAGTGGCAGATCAAGTCCATGAACTAGTTCCATATGCAAGAATTGAAGTTACTCACGGAAGGATGAGGGAGAAACCTCTTGAGGAGAGTATTGAAAGATTTACCAAAGGTGAGATAGACGTACTTGTCACCACTGCAATTGTAGAATCCGGACTGGATATACCTAGAGCAAACACTATAGTAATTGATGAAGCTAATACTTTTGGTCTTGCCGATCTATATCAATTAAGAGGAAGGGTCGGGCGGTCTCAGGAAAAGGCATATGCATACTTTTTAATTCCAAGCTCAAAACCTCTTAGCGATGATGCCAAGAGAAGACTAAAAGTTATATCAGAATTTAAAGAACTCGGTTCCGGATTTAAACTTGCCCTCTCTGATCTTGAAATAAGAGGCGCAGGGCATCTGTTTGGAAACGAACAATCAGGGCACATTGCTGATGTCGGGCTTGAGATGTATTTAGATATGCTCGAAGGAGCTGTTAAGAGACTCCAGGGAGAAATTCAACAAGAAGAGAGGGAGCCGGAGATTTCTCTTAACTTACCGGCCTTGATACCAGATGATTATATATCCAATGATGCCGAGAGGCTCCTTATTTATAAGAGGTTATCTTCATTAAGCACAAAAGAAGATATTCTTGATTTAAGGGTAGAGCTAACGGATAGATTTGGAGATATACCACAAGCTACATTAAATCTAATTGAACTAATGAGTCTAAAACTTATGATGAAAGGACTAAATGTCGAAAAAGCTGAGATAAGAGATAAAAGAACCGTTATAATATTCTCAGAAAATTCAAATTTGTATACTAGCTTTCTACCTAAAGGGAAAATGGAAGTATTCCACGAAAGTGAATATTCTATTGAAGAGACAAGAAATATTTTGCAAGACATCCGCAAGCTTGTAAAATCAAAAGAAAGAGGCTAATAAGACTTAACTTCGGAGTATCAAACATATGAGAATTACTATTCTAATCCTATTTACTTGTTTTGCTCTTAGCTGTAATAATACCGAGAAGAGTGAACCTGATTCTGACATATTAGTTACAATCGGATCAGAGAATATTACAACAGACGATCTTACCTCTGAGCTTAACAAGCTTTCCTTTAAGCAAAAATCTTTATATACCTCATCCCCTGAGAAACTAAACGAATTTCTTCAAACGCATATAAACGAAAAAGTCTTATATAACGAGGCTGTAAAAAGAGGGATAGAAAATAGGGAAGATATTCAGAAAGATATTGAGAGCTACAAGAAAAAACTAGTAACAAAAACTTTAGGTAAAGAAATATTTGAAGAGATAGAATTAAATCAGGAAGAGATTAAAGAGTACTACGATAAAAACCAGGAAGACTATAAACGTATAGATATTAGTAAAATATTTATTAGATTTGATGTTAACGAAGAGGATGCTAAAGCGTCTGCTCTGTCCAAAGCCGAGCTAGTTTCAAAAAGAGCAAATGCAGGGGAGAGTTTTGAAGAGCTTGCCATAGAGTCCTCTGATGATCCGATTTCTAAAAAAAGGGGTGGTAAGGTAGGGTATA
>JBBDIN010000163.1:0-9974 GCA_040880385.1 Thermodesulfobacteriota bacterium
TGAGACTTTTAGTAAGCGCTTCTTTTCTTCGGGTTCATTAATAAATCTGCTTTCGGTTAGTATTTGTCCCTTTACAAAATCGGCGTCAGAAAAAGAAAAATCACAGTGAAGCTCTTTAGTCTCATCTTTCTTTAAACTAATTACGGACTCACCTAAAATAATATCGCCAACATTGAGATCAGAACTCAGAGCGCCTCCGAAACCACCGACGATAATAAGTGAGGGTTTGAATTTCTGAATTATTAAGCTTGCTCCCGTCCTTGCTCTCCTTATCCCAACCCCTGTCTGAGCGGCAATAACAGGTCGGCCAGATAGCTCACCAATCAGGTATTTCAGCTCTCCGCTCCTCTCTTGTTCGGAAACTTGTATGTTTCGTTTTAAAAGTCTGATCTCATCCCAAGTTGCTGTAAGTAGTGCGATCAATTTTGTAACCTCAATTTGTTAAATACTATATTAGTCCAATAGAGGTAAGAAGAATACAAGATGTTTTATCTGATTAAATATAAAGCGGCAATTATCACAGCAAGCGCTAATCTGTACACAACAAAGACTGTATAGCTGGATTTTCTTACGAATCTCAATAGGAATTTAATAGCCAGAAATGCAAAAACTGCTGAGGCTAAAACTCCGGCTAAAAAGGGTAGACTCATCACAGCAGAATACTCCAGGTGTCGTGCTTCAAACACTCCCGCCCCAGCAATGAGTGGTGCTCCCAATAAAAAGGAGAATTTTGCAGCTTCTTCACGGTTCAGATTTCTAAACATAGCGCCTGTAATTGTTATACCAGAGCGGGAAACTCCGGGAATAATAGCGAACGCCTGAGAAATGCCGATTATTATGCAATCAAGCATATTCATTTCCCCAACTGTTCTAGTTTTCTTGGAAACCCTGTCTGAGAAATAAAGAACTACTCCAAAAAAAGAAAGTGTAAATGCAACAGAAAGAGGGTGTCTAAGAAGCCCGGCAGCATATTGTTCAAAAAGTACACCTGCTAAAGCACCAGGAATTGTGGCAATTATAAGATACAGACCGGTTTTTCCGTTAGGACGTCCATCGAAACTCC
Organism: Thermodesulfobacteriota bacterium; assembly: GCA_040880385.1. Lineage (GTDB taxonomy): Bacteria > Desulfobacterota_D > UBA1144 > Nemesobacterales > UBA2774 > CR02bin9. The sequence goes on from JBBDIN010000163.1 coordinate 1,064, forward strand.
AACTAAGAACGCTCTGAATAAATTCCTTTATTATTAAAATCCAATCACGCCAGAAATAATAAATAATTGCTAAGAAACTACCCATATGAAGAGCTACATTAAAAGGCAGCCCATTATCTGTCCAGGAGAAAAACCAGGGCAGTAGTACGAGGTGAGCCGTGCTGCTTACCGGCAGAAATTCAGTAATGCCCTGAATAGCTCCTAATATTATCGATTGCAATAAATCCAACTAGTGTGATCCCTTACTACTTTTCTTATTTGCTAAAGTCTTTTTCAAAAACATACCAGTATAAGAACCTTTAACCTTTGATACTTTCTCCGGAGTCCCTTGTGTCACAATATACCCGCCTGCATCCCCACCTTCTGGGCCCATATCGATTATATGATCAGCACATTTTATTACATCAAGATTATGCTCAATTACTATAACAGTATTCCCTTTATTGGTAAGCTCCTGTATTACAAGGAGCAGTTTACGGACATCATCAAAGTGAAGCCCAATTGTGGGCTCATCGAGTATGTATATCGTATTTCCTGTAGCGCGGCGGGAAAGCTCTTTTGAAAGTTTAATTCTCTGAGCCTCTCCTCCCGAAAGAGTTGTTGCAGCCTGGCCCAATCTAATATATTCAAGCCCAACCGCTTCAAGCACCTCAAGCTTAGACTTTAACGCAGGAATATTTTTGAAGAACTCATGCGCCTCGCTAACTGTCATATCCAGCACATCAGCGATACTCTTTCCCTTGTATTTAATGTCCAAGGTCTCAGAGTTGTACCTGCTTCCACCACAGCGCTCACATGTAACATAGACGTCCGGCAGAAAATGCATCTCAATTTTTTCAGTCCCGTGCCCTGCGCATACACTACAGCGGCCATCGCTGACATTAAAACTGAACCTTCCCGCCTTATACCCACGAGCGTTGGATTGAGGGAGCATAGCGAACAGATCTCTAATCGGAGAGAACAAGCCTGTATAAGTGGCCGGATTAGATCTAGGGGTTCTTCCAATAGGACTTTGCTCGACATTTAACACTTTATCGATATCCTTAAAACCGCTTATATTCTTATGCTTACCAATCGGCTCTTTACTTCTATATAGTGAATGGCTGAGCGCATTATAAAGAGTATCGATAACAAGCGTACTTTTTCCTGATCCCGACACACCTGTAACACAGGTGAACACACCTAAAGGAAATTTGGCATCTATACTTTTTAGATTATGTTCAGTTGCAGCTTGAATAGAAATGAACCCCTTTGGTTTTCTACGAGTCTTTGGCAAGACAACTCCAAGGGCGCCGGATAAGTAACCACCGGTCAGTGATTCTTTATTCTGCACTAAATTACGGATCCCTCCGGTTGAGACGATCACTCCTCCCTTTTCCCCGGCACCCGGGCCAATGTCAACAACATAATCGGCATTTCTAATAGTATCCTCATCATGTTCCACAACTATTATTGAATTACCGCTGTCTCTTAGGGACTTAAGTGTTTCAATCAGTTTTAAATTGTCTCTGGAATGAAGCCCTATTGTAGGTTCGTCGAGGACATATGTAATGCCGGTTAGTTTTGATCCGACTTGAGTGGCAAGCCTTATCCTCTGAGCTTCACCGCCTGATAGCGTAGGAGCTGAGCGGTCTAGAGCAAGGTAGCTGAGTCCAACATCATCTAAAAAACTGAGGCGGGATTTGATCTCCTTAGTTATTCTATCACCTATCAATTTATCTCGGCCGTTAAGCTTTAGATTTTCAAAGAATTCAAGCGCATTTTCAACCGGCATCTTAGCTAGATCGTGAATAGACTTACCTTCGATAAGAATTGAGAGTGCCTCTTTTCTCAATCTGGCCCCCTCGCACAGGGTGCAAGTTGAGGTTCTCATATACTGGGACAGCTTCTCTCTTATCTCAGGGGATTCGGTTTCCTTAAACCACTGTGAAGTTATACCCAAAACTCCTGAGTAAGTTTCCCAGTATTTCAGCACTCTCCCTTTTCTTTCCTTGTAAAACATAACCTCTTCATCGCCTGAACCATGAATAACTATTTTCTTTATTTTGGCAGAGAGTTTATTAAAAGGAGTGTTCAAATCAAATTCGTAGTATGTTGATACATTATCGATAATTTGTTTAAAATAGCTTGAATTTTCCCAGGGTATGATTGCTCCTTCGGAAATAGAGAGATCAGAATCAATCAAAAGCTCAGGGTCGCAAAACGAGGTTGTCCCTATACCGTGACACTCCTTGCATGAACCGTAAGGACTATTAAATGAAAACAATCGAGGGGAGATTTCAGGGTAACTCATACCGCACTCCGGGCATGCGAACTTATCGCTGAATGTAAATTTTGCGCCTTTATCAGATTCTACTATAACAACGCCGCCTGAGCGCTTAAGTGCTATTTGCAAAGACTCCCTTATCCTCTCTGCCATATTCTCAGAGCGGATTATAGCCACATCTACTAGAAGCTCGATAGTATGTTTCTTATTCTTATTAATAGTGATTTCATCATCTAGATCATAAATGTCCCCGTCAATTCTGACTCTTAGATATCCCTCAGATCTTAAGTCTTCAAGCTCTTTTCGATACTCTCCTTTTCTTCCCTGAACAATTGGGGAGTAGATTGAAATTTTTTCTCCCTTTCCAAGAGATGAAACCCGCTCAACCATTTTATCGAGACTTTGAGCGGAGATCTCAACTCCGCATTTATGGCAGTAAGGTTTTCCTATACGGGCAAATAAGAGCCGCAAGAAATCGTAGATCTCTGTAATAGTTCCTACGGTCGATCTAGGGTTTCTTTGAAATGTTTTCTGGTCTACGGAAATTGAAGGGGAAAGACCTTCAATTGAATCCACATCGGGCTTATCGATCTTTTCAACAAACTGTCTGGCATAGGCGGAGAGAGATTCCATATACCTTCTCTGGCCCTCTGCAAATATTGTGTCGAAAGCAAGCGAAGATTTACCTGATCCGCTAACTCCGGTTATAACAACAAGCTTTCCTCTGGGAATAGAGAGGGATACATCTTTTAGATTATGCTCTCTTGCCCCTTTGATTTTTATGGATTCCAAAGTGCCCTTAAGTTTACCAGCAATTTATAGAGTCACGATAATATCTTCTTAATTAAAAACTTGAAGCTTCTTATAGTTATAGAACGATTACTTGAAAGACTTAATTTCTTGAACAGTTTTCTTGTCTAGTTTTTGAATAAGAGCTTTTAAAAGCTTAACAGTATAGTCAAAATCGTCTCTGTGTATTATGGAGTTGTGGCTATGAATATGACGCGAAGGCACACCTAAAACAACAGTCGGCACCCCGGTCTTATAGAGATGAATAACTGAGCCGTCAGTGGCTCCTCCTTCCATCGTTGTGAACTGTAGAGGAATTTTGTTTCTCTTAGCCGTATCGATTACTAAATCTCTGAGTTTCAGATTAGGTATCATGCGGGCGTCATATAAAAGTAAAGAAGGCCCGCCGGCAAATTTGGTTGAGGACTCATCGGGTTTTATTCCAGGAACGTCACCTGCAATGTCTGACTCAAGAATTATTGCGATATCAGGATCGACCATTTCTACACTCGTTGTTGCTCCCCTCACTCCGACTTCTTCTTGTACAGTTGCAACTCCATAAAGTGTGTTGGGATGACTTTTCTTAAGAGAACTAAGCGCTGAAATCACCACACCGCATCCCACACGGTTATCAAAGGCCTTGCTCATATATGTTTTAGGATTAGCTAAAATTGTGAATTCACTTACCGGCACTATTGGGTCGCCTATTCTTACCCCCGCTTTCTCCACATCTTTCTCAGAGGTAGCCCCTATATCAATATACATATTCTTCCTAACAACTACTTTATTTCTTTCCTCCTGAGATAGAAGATGAGGAGGCTTGGCTCCGATAACCCCAATTACATCGCCTTTTCCTGTTTTTATTGCTACACGCTGGCTAAGTAGAACCTGGTCCCACCACCCGCCTAAGGTTGTGAATCTGATAAAGCCATCTGAGGATATGTGTTTGACCATAAATCCGACTTCATCCATATGTCCAGCTAGCATTATTTTAGGAGAGGGGTCTTTGCCAACTTTCTTACAGATAAGACTTCCCATATTATCTTCTTCTATATCCCCTATGGGTTTAAAGTGACTTCTAATAACTTTACGCACCTCAGCCTCATAACCCGGAATACCGTGCGCTTCAGTTAGCTCTTTAAGTAGATTTTCAGTCTTATCCATGAAATTTACTCCTCAAAGTACAAATTTTTTGGATATTTTAGTATATATGTGATAAGTAAGCAGTACTCAAAATTATCACTGCTACAAGTATTGCTTGTCAACAATATTTGTGCTCGGTATTCTTTAGAAGTAAGATGGCTGATATATATTATTAATATTACGGAGGAGACAATGAGAAAATACACAACCATTTTCACCTTAATTGTTAGTCTTTTAATTTGCGCCGCCGCATTTGCAGATGAGGAAGGTGAAACTATTAAATTCTACAATTCATATGTAGAAGCTACTAAGAAAGCTAATTCCATTAATGATCTAAAACCTTACATATCACAAGCAAACGTAAATCAAATGACTGAAATAACTAAACAAGATGAGGCTCTCTTTCTTGAAATCGTAAAAGAAGAACGAAAAAAGATTAAAATAACGAACATTTCTTCCAAAATTAAAGGTGATACCGCAATATTAACAGTCGACGGCACCGATACTACTACTAATGAATCCATTGACGGTATTGTATATTTAGTTAAAGAAAACGGGAAATGGAAATTTGTGCAAGAAGAATTTATCTCTAATGTAGTGATTGAGTAAGTAGAATCCATGTTTCTGATATAATCTTATAGGAATAGAAAGTTAGCTCATTCTAAGAAATTTAAAATTAATGATTGAATATAATGATGGAATACACTTAAAAGGAACTGGACTCTGGTTCGATTCAAAAAAGAAAGCGGGGCTTTCTTTTATATCTAACGCTAATGTAGATAAATTTACTGTTCCAGAAAAAACTATAGCTACACCTGAGACTGTAAAATTTCTAGAGAAGAAGATTAGAAAATCAATAGTTCTTTCCTGTCCATATTACAGACCATTTACACTTGGCAATCTCCAAGTTGAACTTGTGCCCTCGGGACATATGCTGGGTTCCTCACAGATGGTTGTTGATAAAGGTGAAAAAAAATTAGTCTACACAGGGGATTTGAATTTAAAGAAACTCCCGACAACTGAAGTCGCATATTTAAAAAAATGTGACGTACTGGTTATGAAATCTACATTTGGATTACCAGAGTATATTTTCCCTATATTTGAGGAATCTATTAAACCCCTTATCAAATTCATTGAAGACGCATTTTCTTCACATTCTACACCTGTAATATTGGTAGAGCCCATGGGAATTGGTCAAGATATTATTAAAGCCCTAGGCGAAAATGGATTTAAGATTAGTCTTCACAAATCAATTAATAATGTTACGAAGATTTACGAGGATTTCGGGGTTAATTTTGGAGATTATGAGCGTTTAAAATCTGACAAAATTGAAGAAAGGGTTGTAATCATACCACCAGATAAAATAGATTCAGACGATTTAAACAAAATAAAGAGTAAGAGATCAGCGATTATTATAGAAAGCGGCGGAGAAGACATATCCTCTGTGAAGTCACAATTAAAAGTTGATGAGGTATTTACTTTCAGTAGTCATGCCGGATATAACGAGCTATTGGAATATATAGAAAAAGTTAGCCCTGAAAAAATCTATTTAGTAGACCGGCATGCCAATGAATTTGCTAAAACACTAGAAAAAAAAGGGTATCAAGCGATAGCTCTGGAAAAACCTACCCAACTTAATCTTTTATAGGAGAGGCGAAGTGGCAGTAATAACACAGGGTCTCAGGATAGAGACAAACGGTGAAACTGATCTAATAGATATCACAGCTGAAGTGGCAAAAGGTGTAAGTGAGTCAGGAATATCTTCAGGGACTGTAACTATTTTTATACCAGGATCGACAGCCGGAGTTACTACCATCGAATACGAGGGAGGAGCGATCAGAGATTTTCAAGAAGCAATTGAAAGGATCGCGCCTAAAGATATTGGTTACCACCATGACGCAAGATGGGGAGATGGTAATGGCTACTCTCATGTAAGGGCTGCTTTACTAGGTGCTTCACTTACTGTCCCTTTTACTGCAACCGGGCTCCTGCTAGGTACATGGCAGCAAATTATAGTGGTAGATTTTGATAACAGGCCTAGGTCGAGAGAAATAATTCTTCAGATAATTGGGGAGTAGGGTATAGGGGCAGTCTTTAAACCGCCCCTTATAGTTTTTAAACAAACTTTACTGAGAAATGCTGTTTATGTTTAATGTTTAGATTAACAATAAGAGGGGTAATTGCTTCAATCATAGCGGAAAGCTTAAGTGGTCCCGCATCCAGAACTCTCATTGTAGGCATATCTTCGGTCAGTTTTGTAACCACTGCCTTTGCTTCCTCGTCGTCCCCGCAAATTACAACATCGTAATCCAAATCTTCTTCAACCTTGCTGAGTTCTTTGGCTGGAAGATTGTGATATGCGGAAACAAGCCTCACAGTCTCAGGTAATGCCTCTTTAATTTCCAGTGCGGATGAGCCCTGGGGTGGAGGATTATACACAAAACTCTTGTCCTCATGTCTCTCCATGGATACAACGGGGGTTACAACAATCTGGTCTGTAAAGCTATCTTTAATTTGACTTATTGTTGCAGCCGCATACTCAGAGGGGATGCTTATAATCACTACTTCCGCGGCTTTGGCTGCATCAGCGTTTGCCATCCCTGAAATCTGCCCTTCAATACCTAGACTAGCTAACTTTTCTTTATATTCATCAGTTATTGTTTGCGCCTTCTCTTCACTTCTGGAGCCTATAAAAATTTCATGCCCTGCCTTGGACCATCTAAGTACCAAGCCTTCCGCTATGTCTCCTGTACCACCTAGTAGTGCTATCTTCATTTTATCTTTCTCCTGTCACGAAATTTTGGTTTAGTGTAACAAAATTGCATCTCTAGTAAAGGGATCTCTAAACACTTCTGGAATATTTAGCTTGAATTTAACGATTACTTTTTGCAAGACGGGTTGGGAATTAATATGTATTCAGAGACTAAAACTTCCTTTTTAAGTAAAGAAACACGGAGAAACTTTCTTCATTAAAAAAACTATCCTCAGTCGAAAGTTCGCCATCGGGAATAGCTACAAATGGTACAACTCCTCCGAAAAAAATAGTATCCCTAGACTTTTGGCCATCGAACTTAACCATATAGTCCTCTATAAAATCAACGTCAGGATTGGGCAGGAGAGAAATCTGCTCATCGTTTTCATTGAAAGTAGTATCGGTTGGTGATGAGGAGTTCGGTATAATTATAGTTTGAGTTTCAACTTTTAAATCAGGTTCACAAGTATTAGTGGATGTTCTTGTTTCATAATCTAGGCAGACAGAACTATCCTCTTCGGAAACAATGTATTCTCCGTTTATAGAAGTCGGCAAAATAGGAGAATGTTGAGCAACTAATTCATCGCCAAAAGAACTCAAATCAGACCCTAAAAAAACCGTTATTATGAAAACCCATAAATAAACCCGCATTCTAACTATCTCTAGCCCACGAAATATGCTGGTTAAGATAAACTCAGTACGATAATCACCCAACATAAATATAATTGCTAGTATCTAACAATTCAATAGTTTTTATTTAAACAACTTATCTTAAGTGCTGTGTATCACTCAACAAAATTATTCAAAAAATCCTCTAATATCTTATTAAATTCACGGTGCTTTTCCTGCATAATAAAATGACCTGAGCCTTTTATTTCATAAAATTCTGATCCATAAATTTTTTGATGAAGAAACTCTCCATATTTCACAGGAGTAAGCATGTCTTTATCGGCAGAGACAATAAGTGTTGGCACGTTTATCTTCTCAACCTCGTCCATAATATTAAACTCGTTACATGCAACCAAATCCCAATAACAAACTTCTTGCCCTATATCTAGTAGACCCTGTTTGAATTCCTGTTTAAGTTCTTGGGGAGAATCTTCAGCAAACATCCTTTGAGGGGAGATCTCGCAAAATGCTTCATAATAATTTTTAACCGTATCAAGGGTTTGCTGAGCTACGCTGAGCTTAGCCCCTGTAGCCGCCAAAACGCATGCATTAAATATTTCAGGCTGCTCAATAGCTAAGAGCATCGCAATTCCACCGCCCATTGAATGACCGATTAAGATTATGTTTTCTAATTTTAGGCTATCGATGAATTCCGAGAGAAAGTCTTTATATTCTACTACACTCCGAAATCCTTCTCCCTCCGAGCCTCCACGGCCCGGCAGGTCTAGTGCAATAAAATTAAAATGTGGATGGTTTTTAAATAACTCAAGTTGAAACTTCCAGGTAGCGACACTTTGCCCCGCTCCGTGAATAAACAAGAGTGTAGGACGAGATCTATCGAACCTCTCTCCCTCTATATAGTGGACTCTAGCTTCTCGAATAGTTATTTCAGTCATATATATAAGATACTAAAATTGGAATCAGGATTCTACTGCCTATGAATATTCATACTTGCTGATAATAGAGCTATAAGTGTTTTCACTAACGCCGGATAATTTTATAGTTTTCAGTTTAGAAGTGTGCCCTTTAAGAATTTCTATGTTTGATTTTGAAGTTTTAAAAGTTTTTGCTAAAAACTCAATCAAACTTTCGTTTGCTTTGCCATCCACAGGTGGGGCTGCAATTTTTATCTTGAGCCTGCCATCATGCAAACCTACAATTTGATTACGAGATGACTTTGGCTGTATCTGGATTTTGAGAATTGTATAACTTTTGCTCAATTTTAATTAATACTTTTGTGCTAACTCTAATAAACTATTGACCAAAAATTGTTGTAAGAAATAAATTACAAC
>JBBDIN010000164.1:0-9879 GCA_040880385.1 Thermodesulfobacteriota bacterium
CAATAAGCAGGACTCTGGCGAAACTGTAGAATGCATTATAGAGGACATAGAGTCAGGCCATTTATTGTCGCCTGAAGCTTCAAATCCCAGCGATATATCTGATTTGATAAATGAACGCCAGCCTCAGCATTTCTCCTATGAAGATTGGCTTAGGTTAAATGAGCTTGAAATCTTAAAGGGAGAGGAGCAAGGTCGCCCTCGAGTAAAGTACACTAGCATTGAGGATATGCTGGAAGCGGTAAAGAAGAATAGTGACTAAATTAGAAGTAAGAAATTTGTCTAGTGTCCAATTTTTGGAGTTAAAGAGAGTTGTCTTCTCAGAGGATCAACTTTTTGAACAATGAGTTTAATCTCTCTGCTCTCATCTAAATTAAAGTTTGATCCGAGTAAAACTGGAATCTCAAATAGATAATCCGGCAAATAAACACTGGCTCTTGCATTGTTAATTGAACTTATGATTCCCCTGATTTCAGTCCCCTCTAAATTTCTCAGATGCTTATAAACCCAGTACTTATCCCTATTTCGTTCAACCATCTTTTTATCTCGAATTCCTATCTCTATTTTTGGATAAAGATTCTCAAGCTCGTCCTCAGTATATGAGGGCTCGTCGTTTTCCAATGTTGAAACAATTTGTCTTTGTATTATCAGATCGGCGTAGCGTCTTATTGGGGATGTTGCCTGAGCGTAAACATCAATTCCCAAAGATAAATGAGGTGCCGGGTCAAGACCAACTCTAGGAGCTCTTAAGTACTTAACTATGTGTAGAGCAAATAAGGGATCATTTTTATCATGGGATCTTGCATCTTCTGAAATCGGCTCAGGTTGAGATCTGAATATTCCGGGGACTCTATTGTCTTTTAGAAACTTACCCGCCATGCGGTTCGTAAGGATCATGAATTCCGAAATTACTCTATGTGCAACCGAATTCATATAGTTCTTCCTAATTGTGATATTAGAGTCTTCGTCTATTCTAATCTTAAGCTGTGGAAGTTGTATTATTAAAGCCCCGGCTTCTAATCTCTTAGCCCTTAAACTGTCGGTTATTTGCTTTATTTTATTGCCTGCCGGATCTAAATCAAAATACTCTGAGGCCTTTTCATAGCTGATATTCTCTCTAACAAATATCTTAGAGTTAGTAAATCTATATCCCTTTATATTTAGTTCATCATCAAAATTGACCAGTAAAGAAAGGGCTTTACGCTCGGTACCTCCTACTAAGCTCAGCCTTTGCTGTATTAACTCAGTCGGGAACATATGTATATGATGCTCAGGTAGATAGACTGTCTCGGCTCGTCTGATTGCCTCCTCATCCATTGCACTCCACTTGGGTACATATTGTGCTACGTTTGCTATATGTATACCAATAGTAGTGCCTTCATCTGTTTCCTCAATAGATATGGCATCATCAATATCCTGCGTGTTTTCATCGTCAACAGAAAAGACTTCTAAATGTGTAAGGTCTTCAAGGTTCCCATCATAAAAGGACTCATCAAGTATTTGCTCTACCTCTTCAACTACTTTTTTAGGGAAGTCCTGGGTTATGGAAAACCTTTTTAAGAGCGGGTCTTCATCTTCATGCCATGATCCTGTTTTTATTAAGAATTCAATTGCGCCTTCTACATCTTTTATTCCAATTTCTGATAAAAATGATTTAGATTCCGCCGCTCTGTTATATTTGTCCAGGTGAATTATGTAGTTTTTAATAAGGTCGATATATTCGGTGGGATCAAAACCTTCTGTTTGGTTATAACTCTTCCCAGAAATTAATTGTTTTGCCCATAAAAGAGCCTGAGTACGTTCTTCTCCTCTTTTCTTTTCCGACTCTTTTTTAGCAATTAGTTCTTTTACTTCAGAAGCCTCTCGTGTTGTGTAACCGGCCTCTCCTCTCTTAAAATAGATGTCATTTTTATCTACAGCCCAAAATAGTGCTAAGGAGTCTTCCTTTGACTTGTCTGAGTCGCCAAAATAGAGATATGCAATATCATTGAAAGTTATCTCAGAATCTTCATTCCCTATACACTCCCATAAAGTCTCCAGATCTAGTTTGTCTTTTGCTTCTTCAAGATTTCTTCTAACTTCCCTTAATTTAAGTTTTTTTTCTGGATGGGTGAAATTCCCTTCAATCACAATTCCCGAGTTGTATGCAATTTTCTCTATATCTATAGAGATATCTTTTCCTTCTTCTGAAAAAATGCTTGCTTTATTCCCAGTGATTTCATTAAAAAGCGCAAAGGAGGGTTCTTTTCGTTTTCTGAAGAGTATTAGCTCATTATTTGAGGGAATTTTTACTGTCATTGGATACGTTTTTATTAATTTGAAAGAGTTTAAAGATTCTATTTTAACACAGGATCAAAAAGTGTCATTTATATGGGATAAAGGATTAGGATTGATTTCTAAATAGAGTTAATTCTTCCAATAACCAGACGCTAGACTCAATCGGCTCATTATTGCCACAATAAATGAGGTAGTTCTTACCGCTTATTGTGCTTTTGGTTCCGGAGAATTCTACGAACTCTTCGGTAGTAGTGATTTGATCTCTAAAATGCTTGTACTTCCTCTTTATATGTTTGGCGGCTTCCTTGCCATCATGCTGACTTCCATTTCTCTCAAATAAACAATTTGAAGATTCAACAAACTCAAGTAAATGTTCTACTTCAGGCTTTTGAGATTCAGTAACATCGGCAAAGCAAGGGATAGTCTCTAGAGATAAATATAAGGCAAAAATTAAAATAAAGATCGCTGTAAATTTAGTCATGTGTTTAAGTATTCAGTTACAGTCTTTAGATATCAAGCGGTTTCTTAAGCAGATAGGGAAGATTTATATTCCATAGCTGCTTTTACGAAGTCTCTGAAAAGCGGGTGTGGCTCAAGCGGGGTGGACTTAAATTCAGGATGGAACTGACATCCTACAAACCAGGGATGGTTACTAAGCTCAATCATCTCTACCAGCTCTTCATCGGGAGATAGTCCGCTAAATATAAGTCCGTTGTTTGACAAGGTCTGACGGTAGGAATTATTTACTTCATATCTATGCCTATGTCTCTCTGAAATTTGATCTGATCCATATGCGGATTGAGCAAGTGTATTTGCCTCTAAAATACAAGGATATGCCCCTAACCTCATTGTTCCGCCTAAATCATTTATATCTCGCTGATTCTCCATAAGATCAATCACAGGGCTAACTATATCTTCTGAATATTCTCTAGAGTGAGCATCTTTTATACCGCAAATATTTCTTGCAAATTCTACAACGGCCATCTGCATTCCAAGGCATATTCCAAAGAAAGGAACTTTTTGTTCTCTGGCATATCTTATGGCTTCGATTTTACCCTCAAATCCGCGTTTCCCAAATCCCCCGGGCACGAGTATCCCATGTACATCGTTTAGGAGTGATTCGACGCCTTGAGATTCTATATCTTCAGAATCTACATATTTAATTTTAACCTTAGAATCATTAGCCAATCCACCGTGATCCAGGGCTTCATGCAGGCTTTTATACGAATCCTGAAGGCTGACATATTTACCAACCACACCTATTGTCACTTCTGTCTTGGGATTCTTAATTTTCTCGGCTATCTTCACCCAATTGGATATATCGGGTTTCTTGGTCCACATGTTTAGATAGTCTATTATGATCTGGTCAAGTTTTTCTTGGTGGAGGTAAATAGGTACTTCATAGATAGTGCTTACATCAATAGCAGTAATTACCGCTTCGTTTTTAACGTTGCAAAAAAGCGCAATTTTTTGTTTGATATCCTGAGGAAGATTTCTTTCCGTTCTACACAATAATATGTCAGGTTGAATACCTATTTGAAGAAGTTCTTTTACACTATGTTGAGTGGGCTTTGATTTGAGCTCACCTGCTGCAGCTAAGAATGGAACGAAGGTAAGATGAACAAAGAGCGTGTTCTCCTTTCCCAGATCGGCTCTCAATTGTCTTACGGCCTCAAGGAAAGGAAGACTCTCAATATCCCCTACTGTTCCGCCGATTTCTACTATTACTACGTCATTGTCATCTGCTACAGCTAGTACGCGTGATTTGATTTCATCAGTAATATGAGGGATAACCTGAACTGTTTTGCCGAGATACTCACCTTCTCTTTCTTTGGAAATTACAGAGTTATAAATACTGCCGCTGGTAAAGTTGTTTTTCTGAGACAAGTTAGAATGAGTAAAACGTGCATAGTGACCGAGGTCTAGATCGGTCTCGGCCCCGTCATCGGTAACATATACCTCTCCGTGCTGAAGAGGGTTCATAGTGCCCGGGTCTACATTTATATATGGATCTAATTTCTGAAGAGTTACTTTTAATCCTCTACTCTCAAGTAGAGCGCCAACAGAAGCGGCAGCCAGCCCTTTTCCCAAGGACGACATAACACCACCGGTTACAAATATGAATTTTGTTTTTTCCAACTATCAAAAACCTCAGAAATTTAAAGAGTTTTAAGGCGGGACCGTTTAGGTCTTTATTAATATATTCAAAAGCAGACAATGTTGCAATAGTGCATGCGATAATTTTTTATAGATTCAGATCATTCTGTTTCAAATTCGCCCATTTTACCGAGTCGGATCGTCAGAAGTTCAACATCCGTCAGAGCTTCATGCGGGCCTTGTCGCAACCCTGCCGGCGCAAACCAGAAATCGCCTTTTTCACAAACTTCCCCGCCTGTCGTCCTGATCGTCCCGCTTCCCACGAGCACATATTCGTCAGCCGGGTGCGTATGAACTGGAATTACCGTGCCCTTTGCCAGCTTTGCTTTATGGATTGAGCCGTTTGTTACGGGTTCTGCCAAGACGGCCAGTTGAACGCCAGGCAAGAAGTCGATGTCTATCCAATCGGCGTCTGCAGCTTTCGTGAAAATTTTCTCTTTCGTCATAAATATTGTTCTCCAACCTGAGATTGATACTCTAAGTTTACTGTAAAATTAAATGATTGAGACTAGAATAGAGAATAATTGATTAATATGAACTTACAGTTTGTTTTCCAATTCATATATAAGCTTTTTAAGAGCTTTTGCCCTGTGGCTGATCAGGTTTTTCAATTCAGGGTCTATTTCTGCCATTGTTTTTTCTCTATCAGGCAAGTAGAAGACCGGATCGTATCCGAATCCGCCCTCGCCTCTCGGTTTGTCCAGAATAACGCCCTCACAAAATCCTTCTACGACTAACTCGTCCCCATTTGGATATACTAGCGCTAAAACGCACACGAATCTGGCTTTTCTGTTGGGATTATCTCCAAGCTCTCTTAATAGCTTCTCGATATTAGTCTTATTGGTCGCGCCCTCTCCCGAATACCTGGCAGAGTACACACCTGGGCGGCCGTCTAAAGCTTCGACTTCGAGTCCGGAATCATCGGCCAGAGTTAACTTGCCTGAATACTCTGCAATTTCACGGGCCTTTTTAAGCGCATTATCACGGAAAGTTATGCCGTCTTCTATTACCTCAGGCGGAGAGTGTAAATCGCTTAAGCATATTACGTCCCCAAATATTCCTTCTAGTAGTTTTGAGAACTCTTTTACTTTTCCTTTGTTTCCTGTAGCTAAAACGACTTCTTTAATCATGGTTTATTCCGACAGTGCTTCTTTTTGTTTTTTGATTAGCTCTTTTATTCCTTTTTCTGCAAGCTTGACCATTTCTGTCAGTCTGTTTTTGCTAAAAGGCTCGCCTTCTGCTGTTCCCTGGACCTCTACCAAAAGTCCGGCCCCTGTCATAGCAATGTTCATGTCTACCTCTGCTGAGGAATCCTGTTCATAGTTCAGATCAAGCACAAGTTTGTCATTAACAATTCCTACACTTACGGCGGCAATAAAGTCATTTATCGGGTTTTCCTCCACAAGCCCTTCTCTTACAAGATACGAACAAGCCTCGGATAATGCTACAAAGCTACCGGTGATAGATGCTGTTCTAGTTCCTCCGTCCGCTTGAAGCACGTCGCAGTCGATTGTTATTGATCTCTCCCCTAATTTTTCAAAAGCTATTACAGCCCTTAGCACACGTCCAATAATTCTTTGTATCTCATGAGATCTCCCGCCTATTTTACCCCTGACGCTGTCTCTTCTTACCCTTTCCGTGGTCGCTCTTGGGAGCATAGCGTATTCTGTTGTAACCCAGCCCTTTCCTGTGTCTCTTAAAAAAGGCGGAACGCTCTCTTCCACAGTAGCAGTGCAAAGCACCTTCGTATCCCCCATCTCTATCAAAGCGGAGCCCTCGGCGTTTTTCATAACGCCTCGGGTGATTTTTACGGGTCTAAGCTGATCCCATTTTCTTTTCTTTGCAGCCATTAACGATCCCCTTTGTGAAAATAATCCCGAAAGAATACCATAACTCTACTTAATAACTCAGTTTGTATAGTTTTTTAATGTTCTGGGTTATAACGGGAAAGTTAGGGGGGAAAGAAGACAGCTTAGCGGTATATGGTAGCAGTTCTATATGAATTCAATTTTAAATCTGCTCTAATGTATTAGATTCAATATCTAAAGATCTTCTTCAATTCCTTGTGAAAATAATCCAGGCAAATTTTGATTTTTTCACTCTGCGTTAGCTCTTTCTGGGTAATCAGCCAGATAGGAGAGCTAAATTTGGGATCAGGTTCGCTGAGCTCTACTAATGAATTATCCATCGTTTTATAAACACACGGAAGAAGTCCTATTCCTAGCCCGGCCTTCACGCTGGCGTATATAATTTCCATCGAATTAGCTTTAAGTGATATGTTCTCTTCCTGTATTTTTGTGTTTAGCCACTTTGTAGATTTTATATTTGCTATTTTTTCGATTCCCAAAATGAACATGTTTTCTCTAAAGAATTCGGGCGAATTTATGTTAGGCCTACCCTTCATATATTCTTTAGTTGCATATAAAGCCCAAGCTCCCTTACCGACTTTTACGGCGTGCTCATGAGGCTCAACTATATCAGTTGATCGTATAGCAAGGTCAGCTTCCCTCTTATATATGTCGAAGAATTCTTCAGCCACTGTTATCTCAAGTTTTAATTGGGGGTATAGCTTATGAAACTTAACAAGCAGAGGGGGCAGTACAACATTTGCTATGACATTAGTAGTAGTGATGTTAACGGTTCCAAACACTTCAGATAAATTATCTTCTAAGAGCATCTCCATCTTTTTCATTTCATCATCCAACCCCTTAGATTTTCCCGCAATAGCTTCTCCCCAAGGGGTCAATATGTATCCTTGGCTTATTCTTTTAAGAAGTTTTTTTCCAGTCTTTCTTTCAAATCTTAAAATTCTTCTGTGAACTGTTGTCTGATCTATATCAAGAACTCTGGCTGCTTTGGATAAGTTTAATGTTTTAGAGACTTCTAAGAAAACTTTTAAATCATCCCAGTTGTACATTTACCGCCTCCTCTTTATTAGTTTCTTGACCCTGCATATATGCAGTATTTAATCTGCAGACAAACTGATTGACTGGCAATAACGCAGGCCATATTATACTACTAAAATCAGTTCCAAGGCAACAATCCAAATAAGGAGGAAAGAAATGAAGAATCTATTCAATGTTAAGTTTTTATTTATAATGATATTACTTGCATTACCGATTAGCGGTTTAAGGGCTGAGGAAGATGTCTTACCGGCACCCCAATTGGTAACTAACGCATGGATGTATATTGTTGGATTTGAGGCTGACCCTAAAGCTCTAAAGTCTTTTTTGCCAGAAGGACTAGAGCCTCATCCTAATAATAGAGTGGTTTTAAATATGTATACGGTTCCCGATAGTACTGAAACATCAGGTTTCGGAGCCTATACACTGACCTATGTAACTGTTGAAGTTAATGGGCATGATTCCTACACAAAAGATGCTCCTGCTGGATATCCCGGCAGATACTTCACTTACTATTTTAATAGCTCCCCCAAAATGAGAAAGTTTGCCAAAGCAGCCGGAATACCGGCATTGCCAGGGTTTACGACAACTACAGTAAAAGACGGGAAACTCACCGCAACGCTCGAAGTGGACGGTAAGCCCTTTATCGTTTCAACAGCGGATGTCGGCACTGAGTTTCAAGGAGTTGTTGGTGGGCATTTAAATTATTTCGGCCTGCTCGAGACTGGACAGACAAGGCAGGTTGTTAAATACCCGATTCCCTGGATCGGATATCCGGTTGTGACAGAAAACCCAACGGTTTCTTTTGATATGCCCAAGGACAATCCCCTGTATAAATTAAAACCTAAGAAAGTGGACTGGGCTGTCTGGATAAAAGGTAGCTTTGTTTATCCACAGTATCAGGTAATTCATGAGTCAAAAACGGCAGCCAAAAAATGATATAACAAACCACCGGCCTCTATTGAGGCCGGTGCTTACATGTGATAAAATATACTGTGGTCATTTTGATTAAGAATGTCGAAAATAAAAATAGCGGGAGGAATATTAAATGAAATTTGGAATTGGATATTACAGCCTACAATCACCACCCCATAATCCCAGAGATCATAAGGATCTGTATTCTGAAATGCTTGAGGAAATAGTAGCCGCGGAGGACATGGGTTTTGAGTCAGCGTGGCTTACGGAGCACCATTTGCTTGAAGATGGTTATTGCCCTTCCCTACTGGTAACAGCAGCCGCTATAGCCGCTCGTACAAAGAAAGTTAGAATAGGGACGGGCATTTATTTAATGCCGCTTCATGATCCAATAAGAACTGCTGAGGATGCAGCTGTGGTGGATCTTATCTCAAATGGGCGATTAATATTGGGACTCGGGCTTGGTTATAGGCAGGAAGAGTTTGATGTTTTTGGAAGATCTTTAAAAGAGCGAAAGGGTCGAATGGAAGAGAGTATCGAGATATTAAATAAGTGCTGGTCCGAGGACGAATTTAGCTTCAGCGGAAAATATTACAATTATGAAAATATAAATGTAACGCCAAAACCTGTTCAGAATCCCCTGCCAATATGGATAGGCGCTTTTTCAGAGCCAGCTATAAAGCGTGCGGCACGCATGAACGCCCCACTGTTTATAGCTGCTATCGGGATTATTCCGATCATAAAATACTTAATCGATATGCACAGAGGTTTTCTCACGGAGTTTGGCTTCGATCCGGATAAGATTGAACAGCCAGTTGTGCGGGAAGTCTATGTTTCCAGAGAAGGTAGAGCGAAAGCATGGGAGAAGATAAAAGAGAATATTACATATACTGCCAAAGGTTATGCCTCTTGGGGGTCTTTTGTTGACAGAGAAGGCAATCTAATCTCTGATCCTGCTGATCCCTCACTTTACGATATTGCCCTAGAACAGTCTATAGTCGGAAGCCCCGAGGAATGTATCGAAACTATAAATCAGTATAAAGAAGCAGTCCATATGGATCCTCTAATTTGTAGGTTTAAATTCCCCGGACTAAGTCATAAGGAAGCAATGGAATCTATGAAATTATTTACAAATGAAGTTATGCCCTATGTGAAATAATATTTTGTTTTAAATGAAAAAAGAAGGTTATAGATCTATTTCTGAACAATAAGACAGGTTCCTATTGCCCAAAACAGTTCCTGGTCCTCATGATAAATACCGCCCTCATTTACTACGATATAGCCATTTAGTTTGGGTTTGGGGATTACGGTTTTAGCTACCCATCTAATTTGCAGCTCCAAATTGGGCTTTATCGGAGCACGAAATTCGCCTTCAATTCTCATTCCCATGACCAAGTATCCTGGAGCAAGATATGTTGCTATAGTTCCCATAAAGAGAGCACTGCTCTGCGGGCCGCTTGCTATAATTCCGCCAAATCGACTTGATTTGGAGCGGTCAGCATCGTGATGAAGTGGATTCAAGTCTCCTGAGAGTTTCGCAAAAGTGGAAATTTCGTCTTCTGATAGTGTTATTGTCTACTCAAACGAAAAACCGATCGAGACCGGTGATTCAAAATCAACTTTATTACCC
>JBBDIN010000165.1:0-9853 GCA_040880385.1 Thermodesulfobacteriota bacterium
TCACCTTTAGGAACTAGATCAACCAAATAACCGCCGTTTGGATTAATTTCACCGGGCTCTGCAAAACTAGCATTAAACAGCTTTTTAATGTTGCCTAAACCTGAAAGCAGGGTTGTTGTAGATTGTGTCTCTGATACCTGAGCAAGGGGTGTTTCTATGACTTGTTCTTCATCTTGATCATAAAACCACAGAGTCTTACCGTCAGAAACAATTTGATCTTTATTAGGAGTATCGTAATTCCATCTCATTTTCCCGGGTTTCTTAAACCAGACCTCACCCTGGGCTTTCTGAACTTTATCTAAAGCTTTTACTTCTGATTCCTGTGTAAAGAATGCTTGGAAATTATTAATCTGCTCATATTTTTTCTGAATGCCGTCTATTACGGAATCTAGATTTTTTTCTTGGGCACTGGAGTGAATTGCAAATACAAATAATATTAGAAATAAGGTGAACACCTTTTTCAATTTTATCGCCTCTCTTCAACTTGACTTGGATCTATAAAAACTTCTCTCGGCTTACCGGCAACTTCCTGAGGACCCACGATTCCTTCTTTTTCCATGAGTTCAACAATACGCGCCGCCCTGTTATAACCTATTCTGAGTTTTCTCTGCAGCATTGATATTGATGCTTGTCCCGATTCCGCAATCGTCCTTAAGGCTTTGAAGTAAAGCTCGTCTTTTTCATCATCAAGCTCATCTGAATCTTCTTTTTCTTCTACATAAGTAATTTCCTCATTGTAGTGAGGCTGGCCCTGAGATTTTACAAACTCGGTGATTCCCTCTCGTTCTTCATCTGAGATTAGAGCGCCTTGGAGTCTTAACAGTTTTGATGTGCCCGGCTCCAAAAAGAGCATGTCCCCTTTCCCAAGTAATCTTTCCGCCCCACCGGAATCCAAGATTATTCTTGAATCAATTTTGGAGAACACAAGGAAAGAAATCCTGGCAGAAAAGTTAGCTTTGATAAGACCGGCAACAATATCCGCTGAAGGACGCTGCGTGGCAACTATTAAGTGAATCCCTGCTGCACGCGCTTTTTGTGAAAGCCTGGTGATCGACTCTTTAATCTCGTTTGGAGCAATCATCATAAGATCTGCAAGCTCATCTAGCACGATTACGATATAAGGGAGGAGCTTCTCCCATTTATCCTCAGATTTCATCTTTTTTACATTATTATTATGAGTCTCAATATCCCTGACACCCTCTTCAGAAAGAATTCTGTATCTGTTATCCATTTCCAGCACAGCCCATCTTAGAGCAGCCACAGCCTTCTTGGGTTCCGTAACTACAGGGTGCAATAGATGTGGGATATCTTCATAAACCGAGAGCTCAAGCATCTTGGGGTCGATCATAATAAATTTAAGCTCTAAAGGGCTTGCTTTATAGAGCATGCTTGTGATTATAGCGTTTAATAAAACACTCTTTCCTGACCCTGTTGTTCCTGCGATCATAAGATGTGGCGCTTTTCTAAGATCCATATAAAAAGGAAGCCCTGCAATATCTTTACCCAGTGCAAGAGTTAAAACGGATTCGCTCTTTGAAAACTCTGGATCCTCAAGAAGCTCTCTAAGGACAACCAATTCCCTTTTTGCGTTCGGCACTTCAATGCCTATAACATCCTTTCCTGGTATAGGTGCAACAATTCTTATGCTGACCGCGCTTAACCCCATAGCAAGATCATTCTCAAGTGCAGCTATCTTATTGATCTTAATTCCGGGAGCCGGTTTATACTCAAACATAGTGATAACAGGACCAGGTCTAATCTCTGTGACCTTCCCTGAGACACCAAAATCTTTTAACTTGTCCTCTATTAATTTAGCTTTCTCAAAAACAGCATTTTTATCTACTTGTATATGTGATTCTATTTTGGGATCAAGTAGAATGGTAGAGGGAATATTATAGTCATTTTGCAATACTCCTTTTTTAGGGAAAAATTCTTCAAGCCCCTTTAATCTTGGTTCTTCTACTACAATTTGCGGGTGATCGCTATCAGTCTCTACTGCCTGAGTTGTATATTCTGTAATAATCTCATCTTCTAAAATTATTATATCTTCATTAAGAATGTCATCCACTGGGCTTTGTTTACCGTTAAGGGTTATTGAGGGCTCATTGCCATTTGATATTAAAGGTTCATCTGCAGTTTCAAGCTTTGGTTTAGCGTACGATTCTCTTAATTTAGCAGCAGCATCTTTGCCTTTTATTGCCAACAATTTAGATCCTGTGTAGAGATTACCAAAAACATACATTGACCACTTTCCTATAACGCCGATTAATTGCGTTAAACTTAGGCTTGATATAATTATTAAACTGAGCAAAAACAATATGGTTACAATTAAATATGAACCAACTGTTCCCGCAATACCGTCTCTGAGTATTGCAGCAACTGAATTTCCTATCCATCCGCCTGCCGGGTTGTAGCCTAAAAAGTCAGTTCCAGTAAAGACCAGTCCAAGAAAAGTCATTATTGCCAGGAGAAAAATAAACGAGGCAATAGCCTTTCTATAGAGGCTGTTTCCAGCACGATTTAGAAAAACTACTACTGAGGAGTAAAACAATACGATTGGAACAACAAAAGCGCATGCCCCAAAGGCCTGCCCTAGGATCTGTGATATAAAATCGCCTATTTGCCCCATAGCACCGTGTACATCTTGATCGGTGCCTGAGCTGTAAAAAATTAGGCTAAGGGCGGAGAAAATCCCTAAAGAGAATAATAACGCCGAAATCAACTCTCTAATAAGGTTATCTGAGGAATTTTGCTTGGAACTACTTCTTTTTCTTGCCATGGATTGTTAAAGTTAATTATACAATATTTAGCTTAAGTATTCAAAATTGTTAGGTTTAAATTATGGCTCGTACGATAAGAGAAACGGTCGTTTAAATAGAAATTACCCGCCCCTAAAAGCAACCAATACAGATCCTGCTGCTTGTAGAGCTAAGTCCCAGGAATCAAAAGGAAATACTCCTAGAATTAGAGTCCCCAAACATAGAATTATAAGCACAATTGACGAGGCCATCTTAAATGATGGGAAAGTAGTTGTCTCCTCCTTCATATAAACATAAACAAGCACTCGCAAATAATAATATGCTGAAACGACACTGCTTAATATGCCTATAACCGCAAGCCAATAAAAATCAGCCTGAACGGCCGAAAGAAAAATTCTATATTTGGCGAAAAATCCTATAGTTGGAGGAATTCCCGCAAGAGAAAACATAAATACACCTAGCGCAAGAGCTAGATATGGTCTTTTTTTCCATAGACCGGAAATATCTTCAAACGTTTCACACTCTTTGCCGTCTCTTGATAAATAAGCCAACACCCCAAACGCCCCCATGTTCATAAACATATAGGCGAAAAGGTAATAAATCACGCTACTTACTGCTAATTCATCACCGCCGTACGCTGCAACTACCCCTACCAATGCATATCCGGCATGAGCAATGCTTGAGTAAGCAAGCATACGTTTTATACTCTTTTGAGCTATGGCCGCTATATTCCCGACCACCATGGTGAACACGGCAACTATCCATAGAACCGGCATAATGCTTAGCTGAATCTCGGAAAATCCTTCAAATATTACTCTAAGCAGTATTGCAAAAGCTGCTGCTTTTACTCCTACCGACATAAAAGCTGTTACAGGCATCGGCGCTCCTTCATAAACATCAGGAACCCATTGATGGAATGGAAAAGCCCCTATCTTAAATATAAAACCTACAAGAACAAGTGCGCTACCCGCCAAGAATAATGGATTTGATGGATCAAAATTGCTTACAATTTTGCTCAGATAGACAGAACCTGAAGCCCCGTAGAGAAGAGCTATTCCGTAAAGCAGTATTGCTGAGGAGAACCCACCCAATATGAGATATTTAATCCCGGCCTCTGTTGATCTCACAGATTTTCTGTTAAAAGCCGAGAGTATATATACCGAGATAGACATGATCTCAAATCCAAGGAAAAGAGTCATAAACTCTTGCGCAGAGCTTAGGATCATCATCCCGGATGTTGAAAAAAGTATAAGGGCGTAGAACTCATTTGAGTACTTACTTATATTTGAAAGATAGTCTTTTGAAAGAATGACGGCAAGGAATGCACCGATTAGAAAAATAACATTAAAATATGCTGCGAATTGATCTAAAGAAAGTGCCCCTGAAAATGCTGTTTCAGGTACCCCAAACCTCTTTAAATTTAATATAAAACCAATTGCTAAACCTAAAAGAGCAATACCAAAAATATTCTTTTTTGCAGGTCCTCTCAAGACTGGATCCAGAACTATTATTATTAGGCCGGCAATTATTAGTGAAAGTTCCGGCCCTATAAGAAAAGTACTTTTAAAAACTTCGCTTAAATCCATTTAAAATTCCCCGAAATTAGTTGAGTCTAAAGAGTTAAAAGGTTGTTTTGAGTATTTTAGTATGTTGGAGGTACAAGGTGTTGTCAAGTTTACTACAAGCTGTGTATTTCTTATAATCTTTATTGTTGAAATATGGTTGAATTTTAGCACTTTTCAAGAGTGAGCTGAGTTCTCAAAATCACATTCAGGCTTCACATATTCGGCTACTTCTTTTATGGATGCATTTTCCCCGCAGAGACAACATTTAGGGTGTTTATTCACTTTAACTGAATCAAAAGTCATTTTAAGGGCATTGAATATTAAAAGACGATCTTCCAGAGTATCGCCGATTTCTAAAATTTCCTTAAGTGTTTCAACGGCCTGCAGAGTTCCAACCGTTCCGGCCACAGCGCCTAATATCCCGGCCTCTTGGCAGCTTGGCATCATACCCTCAGGCGGTATCTCCGGATATAAACAGCGGTAGCAAGCTCCCCCGTTATGCGGTTTAAATACCGAAATCTGCCCTTCAAACTGGAAAATAGCTCCTGATATAAGAGTTTTTTTCTCAAAAAAGCAGGCGTCGTTAACGAGATAACGGGTCTGAAAATTATCGGATCCATCAACCACTATGTCATAATTCTTTACTATGTCCCTGATATTATCTTTTGTTATGAGACTGTCGTAGGCAATTATATCAACATCAGGATTTAATTTTTCAAGCTTCTCTTGTGCGGAATGTGTTTTAGGCTTTCCTATGTCTTCTGTGTAGTGAAGGACTTGTCTTTGAAGATTTGAGATATCTACTTGGTCTGAGTCAGCAATTCCCAGTGTCCCAACTCCTGCTGCAGCTAAGTAAAGCGCAATTGGGGATCCGAGCCCTCCAACTCCAACGCAAAAAACCTTTGCATCCAAAAGCTTTCTTTGCCCTTCACCTCCAACCTCAGAAAGTAGGATGTGTCTGCTGTAGCGATAAATTTGATCTTCAGTTAATTGCAATTTTCAACCTTCCACAACTTCTATTTCTTCTTCATTAAATTGAGCATCAAAATCCTCAAGCACCCATGCTCTTGCGTCGCTATACTTTCCACCCATAATGGAGAAAATGATATATATCCAGTCAGGCCAACCTCTTTGCCTATCAGTTTCGGAAGCTTTGGAGGGATGATCAGGGTGTGAGTGATATATTCCCAGTATTTCCATATTGTTTTCTCTTGCCCATTCATCCGCTTCTTTAAAAGAAACAGGGTCCAGTTCATAACGGTCATGAGCTCTTTCAGTGTTAAGATTCCCGCACTCTTTGTAATGAGTAATATCGCCGTTTGACCCAATCATTACCCCGCAAACCTCATGTGGGAAACCTGCCTCGGCATGCTTGATCATTCCATCATAAGCTGATTTTAGTACCTTTACCACCATATACCTCCGCTCAAATATCTGTAACCGCCATCAGGAAAAACTGTAACCACTACACCCTCTTCAAGCGTCTTAGCGCACTCAATCGCAGCATATGCAACAGCGCCACTTGAGTGACCGACAAAAATGCCTTCCTTCTTTAGAAGGTCTTTCATTGTATCATAGGCATCTTCAGTCTTAACTCCAACCAATTCATCCGCTTTATGTGAATCATATATTCCCGGGACAATTGATGAAGACATATGCTTCATGCCTTCAAGCCCGTGTAAAGCCTCAGAGGGTTCAATAGAAATTGTCTTAATTTCAGGATTGAACTCCTTAAGCCTTCTGCTGGTTCCCATAAATGTTCCGCTTGTGCCTAGTCCGGCCAGGAAATGCGTTATCCTGCCTTCTGTCTGATCCCAAATCTCAACAGCAGTTGTGTCGTAATGAGACTGGGGGTTGGCGGGATTGTTATACTGATCAGGCATATAATACTTATCCATATTTTCAGCTTTTAATTTTCTAGCAAGCCTTATGGCTCCGTCTGAGCCTTCGAGTGGATCTGAGTAAATTATTTTGGCTCCAAAAGCTGTGAGAGTTTTTTTTCTTTCAATATTAATATTCATGGGTGTTACAAGCTCAACTTCGTAACCTAAAGCAGCTCCAAACATTGCATATGCAATAGCAGTATTGCCAGAGGAAGAATCCATAAGGATTTTGTCGTGTGTAAGTTGACCGGAATTTATCCCATCTAAGATCATCCATAGGGCAGGGCGGTCCTTTACAGAACCTCCGGGGTTAAACCACTCAGCTTTAGCGTAGACCTCAACCCCCGGGCTTATCCCTTCTGTAATCTTCGTTAGTTTGATAAGAGGTGTATTTCCAACCAATTCAATTACGGAATCAGCTCTTTTTAAACCGCTTTCTGAAAACTTATTTCTAGCTAAGGAAACGCTCATTAAGTACGCTCAATTACAAGTTTGTATATATCGCCTTCCTGGCGGAGATCTAATATTTTATGTCCATCCTGCTCAACACTCTTGGGAACGTTAATTAAAGGCTCACCCTCGCGTAGAGTAACCTCTAGTACTTCCCCCGTGGACATTGTTTCAAGTTTCAGCTTGGTCTTCACAAATGTCATAGGACAAATTTCTTTAGTTATATCTATTTGATTGTCTATTTTATATTCTGCCATTTCATTACCCTTTCATTTACACTCAAACCTACAAGTTTTACTGCTTTAAGAGTACCATATAGGCACATTTGCAACAAATATTTGTGTTTGAGCGGGGATTTATAATATTTGGTTGGAAACTATATTTAAATTACGATTCATCATCAATTTCATTCATCATCAATTTCAATGTCTATTATAGTAGATTCATCTTGAGATGTGTTTCTAGAAACTTTATCCTTTTTTGCGCTCACCGATAATCTTCCTATCCAAAAAGAAATAAGGATTATCAAGACTAGTATTAGCAATTTGCCCATTTAAAAGTATCTTCCGATAAAGAACATTAAGCCCGGCTCTCTTCTTTCTTGTTTAGATTAAGCCAGCAGAGAATAGATTCAAAAATCATTTTACCTTGGGTTCCATTAAGTATTTCTTCAGCACATCTTTCCGGGTGAGGCATCATACCCAAAACATTGCCTGATCTGTTAGTTATGCCAGCTATATTTTCTATTGATCCATTAGGATTAGATTCGTCAGTTATATCCCCATTTTCAGCGCAATATCTGAAGACTATTTGAGAATTTTCATTAAGCGCTTTCAGCTCTTGCGGCGTACAGAAATAATTTCCCTCACCATGAGCTATAGGAATATTTATAATATCCCCAACTTTCATATTTTCAGTAAAAATATTTTTAGTACTTTCAACTCTCACATTGACCCATTTGCAGACAAACTTAAGAGATGAGTTCTTCATTAGAGCGCCCGGCAGAAGACCGGACTCCACAAGGACTTGAAAACCATTGCAGATGCCAATAACAGGTTTTCCTTCATTAGCGAATTTTTCAACTGACTTCATAATAGGGGAAAGACTAGCAATTGAGCCTATCCTTAGATAATCCCCGTATGAGAAACCACCCGGGAGCACGATGCAATCAAAGCGGTCAACATCAGTCTCGTGGTGCCACAAGAACTCGCACTGCTGCCCGAAGACATGTTTTATCGCATAATAGCAATCATGATCGCAGTTGGATCCGGGGAATACTACTATTCCAAAATTATAGATATTACTCTTCGACATTTACAACAAAATCCTCGATTACCGGATTTGCTAAGAGCTTCATACACATATCGTTAACTTGCTCTTTTGCTTTATCCGCGTTTTCATCAGTTATCTTTAATTCGATTAGCTTCCCAATCCTGGCATCATCTACTTTTGCGTATCCAAGATTATGAAGCGCTGTAAGCACAGTTTTCCCCTGAGGGTCTAAAACTACAGGCTTCAACTTCACTTCAACTTTAACTTTGAACTCTTTCATTATGTCTTATTTCCTCTTTTATATATTCCCCTTGAGAATTGAAGTGAGCCTCTCAAGTTCGTCAATCGAATAGTAATCAATCTCAATCTTACCCTTTCCCTGCTTATCCACAATTCTCACCTGAGTGCTAAGAGAGTTTTTCAACTCATCCACAACTTGCTTAAGGTAGATATCCTCGGGCTCCGTAGTTCTTTCTTTCTTATTACGTTTTGAAATATTCTTAATCAGCTGCTCTGTGTTTCTGACAGATAGTTTTTGTTTCTGGATTGCTTTTAAAGCTTCTCTTGCCTCAGAGGGTGATTCGATACTCAATATCGCACGCGCATGACCCGCAGTTATATCACCTGCAATTAAAGCCGCTTTGGCTTCATCGGAAAGTTTTAACAGCCTAAGCTGATTTGTTATAGTTGATCTCTCTTTCCCAATTTGCCGGGAAACATCTTCATGGGTTAATTCAAACTCATCAATTAGCTGCTGGTAGGCAACCGCTTCTTCTATTGGGTTTAAGTCCTCACGTTGTAGGTTTTCAATGAGTGCAAGTTCTAACATCTCTCTGTCTGAGGCTTCTTTTATAATGACGGGCACTCTCGTAACTCCAGCCCTTTGAGCAGCTCTCCATCTCCTCTCCCCAGCTATTATCTCGTATCCGTTTTCGATTGTTCTAACAACTAGCGGCTGCAATATCCCCTTTTCTTTAATTGAATTTGCAAGCTCAGATATCGCTTCCTCCTCAAACTCCTTTCTAGGCTGGGAGGCATTAGGCTTAATTTCGTTTATTGATGCAACCATGTAGCCATGCTGTACATCTTCTTTAGGTATTAGAGCATCTAGGCCTCTACCCAGGTTAGACTTCTTCAACTGATTGACCTCCGTTGCGGGCTATTAATTCTTGGGCAAGAGAAATATAGCTCTTTGCTCCAATAGACTTAATATCGTACAGCAAGGCAGGTTTGCCATGACTTGGCGATTCTGCGAGCTTAACGTTTCTATAGATTATGGTATCAAACACAGCACTGCTAAAATAATTTCTAAGTTCATTTGCAACCATATGACAAATATTATTCCTGGAGTCAAACATTGTAAGCAAATACCCTTCTATGCTCAACTCAGGATTTAGCCTCTGCTTGATTAGAGAAATGGTTCTTTTTAGCTGTCCAAGGCCCTCCATAGCATAATATTCACATTGAACAGGTACCAATACTGAATCTGAAGCGGCAAGAGCATTCACAGTCAAAAGACTTAAAGATGGGGGACAATCAATCAGGATATAATCGTATTGCTCCCGTACTGAGTCAATAGCATCCTTAAGTCTCCATTCCCTTCTTTCCAAATGTACGAGTTCTACTTCAGCCCCAGTTAGCTCTGAATTAGCGGGCACAATTGTCAAGAAACCACCAAGAGAATCGGGGTATACATCAATAGAAATTTCATTTATTTTAGATTCGCCAATAACCGCATTATATATAGTATTGCCGATCTCCTCTTTATCGACACCGACTCCGCTTGTTGCATTACCCTGAGGGTCAAAATCGATAAACAAGGTTTTCTTATGGGCTACGGCTAGTGAGGCGGCAAGATTAATTACCGTTGTTGTTTTTCCAACCCCGCCTTTCTGATTTGCAACACATATGACCTTTCCCATTT
>JBBDIN010000166.1:0-2087 GCA_040880385.1 Thermodesulfobacteriota bacterium
TCAAGATCCATCCCAAGAAATGCAAGAAGCAATGGAAGTCATATCATTACTTGAACCAAGACCTGGAAGACCGTTCTTTGCAAGAGATTCTGAAAAATATATAGTTCCCGATTTCTATGTTTACAATGTAGGGGGCGAGCTACAAATTCAGTTAAATCGTGATTTCCCTCGGGTCCGAATAAGCAATTATTATAAGAACCTTATAAAAAAAGAAAAAACCCTACCTCCGGAAGCAAAACAATTTATCAAAGAAAAGCTTGAAGCTGCTCACAGAATTATGAAGTGCTTAGACGAAAGGGAAGAAACCGTAAAAAAGATCATCTCGAAGATTGTAGATATTCAGCGTGAATTTTTTGAACATGGCAAGGAATACATAAAGCCTCTTATTTTAAAAGACATTGCACAATCCGTTGGAGTTCATGAATCCACTGTGAGCAGAATTACAAGCAGAAGATATATCCAAACACCTCAGGGTACAATTGAGCTTAAATCGTTATTTTCCAGAAGGATTGAGACATCTCAGGGAAAAGATGTTTCTTTTGAAAAGGTAAAGTCACTTATGAAAAATATTATAGCAGGTGAATTGCCTGAAAGCCCCTATTCGGATGAGGATGTTTCTAAGATATTTGAAAGAAGAAATATTATAGTTGCACGAAGAACTGTTGCAAAATACAGGAAAATACTTAAAATACCATCTTCATCTACAAGATCACGTCAATATAAGGAAAAAAGAAATGAAAGTAATAGTAACAACTAGGCATCTAAAAAACCCAAAAGACTCGGAAAAGATAAAATCTTATGCTCTAAAGAAAACGAGTAGAATTCAGAGGTATGTGAAATCTGAAAAAGACCCTTCAGAGTTAAAATTTATCTTATCTTCTGAGAAATTCAGAGATACGGCAGAAATCTCCATTAGCTGCGGCAACATAAAAGCCATAAGCACTGTTGAGACTAATGACATGTATTCGGCCATAGACAATTCCGTAGACACTATTATAAAACAATTAAAAAAACAGACTGAAAAGAAAACTAAAGAGAAAAGAAGAACAGGGGCAAAAACTAAAGAAGATGGTATAGAAACTATTCCGTCCTTGGAAATTGAGAATGATTATCTGTCTGACATAGAAATTCACAAATTACCCTTTAAACCGATGTCAATAGAGGAAGCTTCTCTTCAGCTTAAAGTATCAGATGCAAACTTTGTAGCTTTTAGAAACAGTGAGAGTGGTTTAATGAATGTGATATACATAAGCCGCAGAGGTCATAAAATCTTAATTGAACCCTAAAAAGATATGAAACTCGCAGACTTTCTGGAAGTAGAAACTGTAATCCCCAAATTGAAGGCAAATACTAAGCAGGATGTTATCAAAGAACTCGCTGATAATATATCGAACGTCTATCCAAATATTAATAATGAAAGGCTAATTGAGGCGCTCTTATACCGGGAAAAGTTGTCCAGCACCGCTTTAGATTCCGGGGTTGCCGTACCTCATGCAAAGATAAGCGGTATTACAGAGATTCTTTTAGGGTTCGGGAGAAGCCTTGAAGGTATAATCTTTGAATCGTTAGACAAAAAACCTACAAACTTTTTTATAACACTTATCACACCGGAAGATGTTACGGGTATCCGCATTCAACTATTAGCACGAATTTCTAAAGTATTTAGAAATCAGGATTTGAGATCGAGATTAATGAATTGCGACTCTGAGCAAGCAATATTCCAGACAATAAAATTAGAAGATGAAAAGTACTAATCTTTATATGGAATTTAGTCAAAAGAAATATCTAAAACCCAATACTCGGGGACAACAAAACCTTGCAGAACCAAAATAAATTTGTTACTACAATTCACGGCACT
This sequence comes from Thermodesulfobacteriota bacterium, assembly GCA_040880385.1. Classification (GTDB taxonomy): domain Bacteria; phylum Desulfobacterota_D; class UBA1144; order Nemesobacterales; family UBA2774; genus CR02bin9. The sequence continues at coordinate 1,859 of JBBDIN010000166.1, forward strand.
TTGCTTGAAATAAAGAGTCTTGGAATTCTTATTATCGGCAAGAGCGGCATAGGCAAGAGTGACAATGCCCTGGAGTTAATAACTAATGGCGCTAAACTTATCGCAGATGACGTGGTAGAAATCAAAGTAGAGCAAACTGGAGAGATACTAGGTGCTGCGCCGGACAAAATCAAATACTTGATGGAAATAAGAGGGCTTGGAATTATCAACGTAAAAGACTTATTTGGAA
>JBBDIN010000166.1:2097-9679 GCA_040880385.1 Thermodesulfobacteriota bacterium
ATATTAGAGAATAGAAATATTGATATGATTATAGAACTTACACAGTGGGATTCTAACGTTGAGTATGATAGACTCGGAATTGAAGAGAGCAAATACAATATATTGGGAGTAGAATTGCCTTATCTGTTATTGCCGGTAATACCCGGTAGAAATACTGCAACCATAATTGAGCTTGCAGCGCGTAATCAGATATTCAAACTAACCAACCCTAATAACAGAGAAAAAATTTCAGAACAACTAAAGAATGCCGACTCATCTAGAGGTGTTAAATGACCAGCATAGTTATCATTAGCGGACTATCAGGCTCAGGAAAGAGCACGGCTGTAAATGCACTGGAGGACATGGACTACTATTGTGTCGATAACATACCTCCTACCCTGCTACCAACATTTATAGAGCTTTGCAAAAATTCAGAGAAAGAGATAAGCAAAGTTGCTTTAGGAATAGATATACGCGAAAGAGTTTCTTTTGATAGCGCCCCTCGTGTTATAAAAGAATTCAAGGAAAATGGTTACCCCGTTGACATGATATTTCTAGAATCATCTGATTCAACACTTCTAAAAAGATACAAGGAAACACGCAGGAAACATCCCCTCTCAAATGATGGAAATATCTCAGAGGGAATAACCAAAGAAAGAAAAAAGCTGGAAGAGCTCAAGGAACTCTCTAATTATACAATAGACACATCGGAGCTTAATGTTCATCAATTAAGTGAAATTATCAAAAACAAGTTTAAGGAAGAAGGTAGTCGGAATATTTTATTAAACATAATTTCTTTCGGCTTTAAACATGGTATACCTAATGATGCGGACATGATCTTTGATGTCAGGTTTTTACCAAACCCTCATTTTGTTGAAAGCTTAAAGAATTTAAACGGGACTGATAAAGAAGTCTTAGATTACATAATGGAGAAAGAACAATCGATAGAATTTATAGAGAAGATGACCGAATTCTTAGATTATCTGATACCAAATTATGAAAAAGAAGGGAAAGCCTATCTAACAATTGCTATAGGCTGTACAGGGGGAAAACACCGATCAGTAGCAATAACAGATAAAGTGGCCGAGCATTTTAAAGACCTTTCGCCATTAACAAGACATAGGGACATATCTAAGAACTAAGGAGAAATAAATGGTTGGGATAGTCTTGGTAACACACGGGCAATTAGCCAAAGAGCTTATAGCAGCCGTAAACTTTGTCCTATCATCAGAACCCTCCGTAAAAATCTGTGGCGTGAGCCTAGACCCTGACCGAGAGTTTGAATCATTCAAACAGGATATTAAGAATGCTATAAAGAAAGTTAAATCTAAAGACGGAATCCTGCTTGTAACCGATATGTTCGGCGGTACCCCATCTAATATCAGCCTCACTTTCCTTGAAGAAAACAAGGTTGAAGTAATATCAGGAGTTAACCTTCCTATGCTTTTAAAACTTGCTACTCTATCAAACACAGTAACTTTGAATGAGGCTGTAAAAATCGCAGAATCTGCAGGAAGAGATAATATTATTGTTGCTAGTAAGTTGCTTCACAATAGAGACCAATAGAGGTATATAGTCCGGTTCCCGTTTGAAAAATCTAGCGATTAAGTATACTATCTCCTTTGTAAAAGCTTAAAATCAAAAGAAACATCAAACAAGGCAGAGGAAATGAAAGAAGAGAGTATAAATAGAATAATTAATGCATGGAAGAACCATTTATTGCAGGATGACTTATCAGATTATCAGTTAGAAATTGACGAAAAGATACCAATTGAATTTGCGGCAATAGCTTTGCACTTAGACTCAAGGACTGTAAAAGCTTCGGGTAAAGAAGAAGCATACTATGGAGGATTCCGAGACGCGGCGATAGAAGTTCTAACCCTACTTCAGGTGGAAATTGTGCAGGATGATCAATTCAAAGTCATATCTCTGGTTCATAGAGAGATGGAAGATGACAAACAGGAAGAATTAGCACAACATATTTGGGGTTGATAAGCTGCTAAGAACATCCTTTTAAGTTATTACATCTGTAAACACATCCCCTTATACAAAAGAAAATGAAACTAGTAGACTTATTTGATTGCTTTCTTATTGATTTAGATGGAGTTGTATACATTGGCGACTCTGCAGTTCCAGGATCAGTAGAAGCTATAACATATTTACTAAACAATGATAAGACTGTCATCTTTTTAACCAATAATCCCAGACATAACATTTCAGAGTACTCTCAGAAGCTTAAAAAAATAGGTATTGAGGGAGTATCTTTAAATATAATTACTTCAGCCACAGCAATAGCTAGCCATATCAAAGATGCCTTCAGCGACCTAAAAAATAAAAAAGCGTACGTTATAGGAAGCAAGGCTCTCAAAAAAGAAATTGAACTCTCGGGATTAAATCTTGTAAACGGTGATGAAGCAAAGAAAGCTGATTTCGTAATCTTTGGAGGACATCCAGAGTTCCACTATGAAGAGATGAAGATTGCCACTTTAGCAATAGCAAACGGCGCTCACTTCTTTGCAACCAACCGTGACATGGTATATCCAACCATAGAAGGACATATCCCCGCTACGGGGGCGATGCTTGCCTCAATTGAGGTCGCTTCCGGGAAAAAAGCGGTAAGTGCGGGAAAACCTGAAAACATGATGTTTGAAATTGCAAATAGTTTCCATGATCACGACAAAGACAAAATCGTCATTATAGGCGACCATCTTGATACGGATATATTGGGCGGCAAGAATGCCGGTATATCAACAATACTTATCTTATCAGATCCGAAGATAGAAGATGAGCTTAAGCAATCTGAGATCAAACCCGATTACGTTATTCATGACTTACGAGATTTACAAAAAGATATATCTGAAATAGAGAAATTGTAATTTCTTTCTATTTTATGCCGCAGCTCAAACCTAAGTGCTCCAGAAGAACAAAAGATGTCTCGAATATTCCAGACCAAAACTAATGATAGGCATATAAACTTCACACAAACTACGTCTACTTTTTTGTCGGGTAAACTATAAGTAATAGCTCGGTATATTTCTTCTCTAAAGCGTTTCTGAAAAGCATTTTGTTTTTAACCTGAAGGAAAAAGAACTATTAATAACTAGTGATCATGATAGATAAAAGCATACCTACGCGATTTCAGCTAACCTCGAACAACCAAGGCATACTCTTGATGGTTTTCGGCGGATTTGCGTTCGCTACAATGGGAGCTTTAACTCATGAGCTTGGTCAGTATTGCGACTGGCTGCTCATAGCATTTTTCAGAATGCTTATGTCTTTTATTATAGCATTTGCTCTTGCACTTAAGGCTGGGGTCAACCCATTCGTTCTTACTAATAAGATACTGTGGCTTAGAAGTCTTGTTGGAAGCTCGGCTATGCTCGCAACGTTCTATGCTATAACAAGACTACCGATATCAGAAGTCGCTGTAATAACTGAGACAAGACCTATATGGGTAGCGATCGTAGCAGGATATATACTGGGAGAGACGGCCGGTAAAAAGGTATGGCTTTCAATAATATTTGGCATGATAGGAGTAATCTTAGTAGAACATCCAAGAATTCTGGAGCAGAATTTTGCAGGACTTCTTGCTCTTTATGCAGCGTTCGGTGGAGCAGTGGTTATGATTTGCTTGAGAAAACTAAAGGATTTAGACCTCAGAATTATTATCACGCACTTCTCAGGTACTGCGACAATTATTGCATTGATTACAATATTTTCAGTCCGTGGTGAAGTTGATCTATCGGTTTTTGAAAATACAACGCTCATCTTAATGCTTCTTGGAGTGGGCATATTTGGAACAATAGGTCAGATCGCCATGACAAAAGCATTCTCAATCGGCGAGGCACCAAGTGTTGCATCCACCGGCTTTGTTAAGGTTGGTTTCGCAGCCGGCTATGATTTGCTAATCTGGAATTATGTTTTCAACGCTTCTACTATAGTCGGTACGGCTTTAATATTACTATCTACTGGATGGCTATTTAGTCGCAAGAAATCTTCTAAAGCTCAAGGAACTGAGGCTAATGATGAACTCAGTGCAAGCAAAAGCTTATTAACAGAGAAACAATGAGTTTCGGAAGAATTTCTTTATCCCGACTTCCAAATAAAGTTACCCTTTTTGTCTATATAGCCCCACTTTCCACCACCAAGCTCTACAATTGCGAGCCCACCTGAAAAACTTATAGCACTGTGAAATTGAGGCTCAATCACTATCTCCCCTCTCTTGTTAACATAACCCCATTTATTGCCGATTTTAAATGTAGCAAGCCCCTCTGAGAAATCTCCCACTTGGTCAAACTCGGGCTGTACAATTAGAAGGCCGGATCTATTAATAAATCCAAACTTACCCCCCCTGGATACTGCTGCCGCGCCCTCGCTAAAGTGTCTTGCTGTTTCAAAATCTGTTTTAAGCTGAACCTCTCCAAATTTGTCTATGTATACATACTTACCGTCTTTATAAACACACGCTACCCCTTCTGAGTAACCCTCCGCGTATTCAAATCGAGGCTCTATAAAAACCTTTCCGCTCTTTTTAATATACCCCCCCTTCCCCTCTTGCAGGACAAGGGCTAATCCATCAGAATAAGCGAACGCTTTCTCAAATTGAGGCTCTACAATAGTTTCTCCCTCTTTGTTAATATATCCCCATTGACCATTATATTTAACGCTTGCAAATCCCTCGGAAAATGGATTCGCCTTTTCATATTGAGGCTCAATAACCATTTTGCCGACACCATTGATATAGCCATAGGCGCCGTCCACTTTCACATACGCAAGCCCATCAGAAAACTTGTGAGCTTCTACGTATTCAGGAGTTATTACCAATATATCCCACTGATTTATATATCCCCACTTACCATCTTTCTTGATAAGCGCCCTGTCCTCTGAGAAATCCACCGCACCTTCATATTTAAGCGGAATAACCAAATCACCTTGTTTATCTATAAATCCCCAGCTGTTATCAACTGAAACGGGGAAAAGTGCGCCTTTTTCGTTATTCGCAACATTTGTTACTGAAGGACCGCCACATGCCAGGAAAAATAGAACAATAAAAACAAATAGAACCCCTAAAGCTTTCAAACTAATCCCTCCTTATTATGTAATATGGAATTGATGAAACTTCATTGAAGCAATAAGGTTAATCAAAAATACAATATTTTAAAGGGAATACATAAGAGGAAAAACAAGAAAGTGTTTTACTAATTGCTATTAATTAAAAGTCCTAACCAAAATGGGGCTCAGAGATCAATCGGAACATTTTACTAAGCCCCTAAATTTTCTATTCAATCGTCTAAATTAAGGCTCGATAACAACCTTAATTGCATTATCAATTCTTTGATCCATAAGCTCATAGCCTCTAGGACATTCATCCAAAGGCAGCCTGTGAGAAATAACATGGGTAGGATCTAACCTGCCATCTTCAACATGAGGCATAAGCTCCGGAATATAGCATCTGGAAGGAGCTACTCCGCCTTTTAAATTTAGGTTTCTAAGGAAAAAGTCTGTCATATTAAGCGGAAATGGTTCCCAAAAGAGTCCGGTGATAGAGATAGTTCCACCAGGGCGGGACATCTCAAGTGATGATTGTAGGGAATCGGTGTTACCTACGCATTCAATTACAACATTAGCCCCAAGTCCACCGCTTAATTCTCCAATTACTTCTTTCGGATCTTGGTTATGTGAATTAATAACTGTTGTAGCTCCATATTTTTTTGCAATATCAAGCCTATAATCATGATGGCCGATTGTTATAACATGCGCTGGATCAAAGAGTGTGGCCGCATAGGTAGCGAACAACCCTACAGGCCCGTCTCCATAGATAACTACAACATCACCAGGCTGTATATTTCCATTCTTAGCCCCGTGATAGCCTGTACATATATTATCTCCCAGAAACAGAGTCTTCTCATCCTGACTGTCATCTGAAAGACTTTCAGGAGGCTTTACCAAAGTACCGTCCGCATGTGAGACCTTGACGTATTCCGCCTGACAGCCTGGATGCCCTCCGAGCAAGTCTCCAAATCCAAAACATCCGCCGTGCAGACATGAGGTTTGAAGACACTTTTTGCAGTAATGGCATTCTCCGCAGCTCACCCAAAATGGTCCAATCACTTTATCCCCTTTTTTAAGTGAAGTCACCTCACTTCCAACCTCCTCAATCCGCCCTACAAATTCGTGCCCCACAGTGTCTCCGTCATTTAAAGGAAAGTGGCCTCTATAAATATGGAGATCAGAACCACATATAGCCCCTTTTGTAACTTTTACTATCACATCTGTAGGATTTTCAATTACCGGGTCAGGTACTTCATCAACACTTACGCCCTTTAATCCGTGGTAAACAGTCGCTCTCATATATATCTCCTTTTAATCATTTTACGCATAGTGCATTATATTACATAACAACTATAACTAATATCAATTTAAGTATAAGGAGCAATGATAGAATAGCGATTGAGATTTTCTCTTTGATAGCAATATACAAAATGGTTATATTGTAATAACTAGACTAAAAACACTAGGAAAAGAAAACCAATGAGAAAAGTCAAAGAATTAAAATATACCCAGGTATATAAAACTTGTGATTTACGCCAGCTTAAATTCAAAACTACTGAAGATTTAACTCCCTGCAAAGACTACATAGGACAGGACAGAGCAATAAATGCGGTTAACTTTGGCTTGGGAATGGAGTTTAGGGGATACAATCTATATCTTTCAGGCCCTCCTGGGGTAGGAAAGACTACAACAATTGAGACAATTCTATCTTCTATAGCCAAAGATAAGCCATCTCCAACGGATTGGTGCTATGTATTTAACTTCCAAGACCTTGACGAGCCCAGAGCGATTGAGCTTCCCAAAGGCAAGGGGAAAGTGTTCAAAAAAGACATGGAAGATTTCCTCCAGGATCTCAAGATGGATATCCCAAGAGCCTTTGAGAGTAAGGAGTTTGAAGAGCAAAAACAAAACACAATGAACGAATTTCAAAGAGAAAAGACTAATCTCTTTGAGGAGCTGCAAAAGAAAGCTGCCGAAACTGAGATGCAGGTGCAGTTCTCGCCGACCGGAATAATTACAATCCCGCTTATGGAGGGGAAACCCGTAACCCAGGAAAATTACAACTCTTTAGATGAGGAAACCAGAGAAAAAATAAAAACTAGAAAAGAAAAGATCGATATTGAAGTTGCCGAAGCCTTGAAGATCGCTCGAAAAATTGAGAAAGAGGCGGCAGAAAAAGTTAAAGAACTTGAGAAAAAAGTTGCGCTGTTTTCAGTACGGGATCTAATTGACAACATAAGAGAAAAATATAAGACATACCCACAGATTATTGATTATTTTGATCAGCTTCAAAAGCATATCTTAGAAAATATAGACAACTTCCTTCCTGCAAAAGACGCACAACCCGGACTTCCCATGCAAATGCCAATGAGAATGCCCCAGCAAGAACAGACATTCACAGAATACAAAGTGAATGTCTTTGTGGATAATTCAAACAGCGAAGGAGCGCCCGTAATATTTGAGACTAACCCTACCTATACGAATCTATTTGGCACCATAGAGAAAGAAGCCAAGTTTGGAGCACTAGTAACGGATTTCACAATGATACGTT
>JBBDIN010000167.1:0-9627 GCA_040880385.1 Thermodesulfobacteriota bacterium
TTGGGAGATACAATTACTCCCAGCTTTGGCGAAAATCCTACATCAGTAGTGGTTTCCTCTTCTTGAGTTGACCAAATATCTAACCTTAAAACAGGGTTGATAAGTAATATTTCATCAAACAAACTAATTTCATCGCTTGCAAATGCGCTGTATGTAAAACGCCGTGGGTTGTCAAAATCATCGTCTCTTAGAATCTCACTCCTTGCCTCGGTTGCAAAAGTAATAGTCTGATTATAAGGAGCAAACCAGATAAGTTTTGGGTTGACGCCAAATGCATATGTTTTACTCAGCGTATCAATCGGGACCCCTATTGTAGGAGTTGGGTTAGTGAATTTAAGATAGTCAAACCTGTTAAAGAGAGTTATATCCAGATCAAGCTCGGGGCGGACAAATTGTTCTTTTGAGATGTTAATGCTGGTCAGGTTCCTGGCATCTTTCTGATTTGCGTTTGGCTGCTGAAACTCACCAAGACCGGGCACTCCTCTGTCATCATAGAAAAACTCATTTAATAGACTTATCTCCCACCCGTTATCAAAATCATAAGCAGCTTTGGCAAGAAAACTCTCAGAATGAAAATCATTATTAATCCTGGTAAGTGTGAGGTCATTGACTGACTTGAATTTAAAATCCCCTTTACTTTGAGCATGTGCAAAGGAGAGCAAATAGCTAAAATTGCCTATCTTCTGGGCTCTTCCAAGATTTAGAGTGAATGTTTCATACGAGCCGTACGTTGCAGAGCCGAAAGTAAAAGGCTCATCCGTAGGCTTAGTTACAATATTTACAACGCCGCCTAAGGCATCGGTTCCCGCAAAGGCGGAAGCTCCGCCCCTTATTACTTCAAATCTGTCTACGAAGTTAACGGGTATTGTGGAGAGATCGACCCCGCCGCCCAGGGGATTATTTAGCCTTACGCCGTCTAAGAGAATTACGACCTGATCACTTGAGGAGCCGCGGATAGAGAGCGTTTTAAGCTGTCCGAATCCTCCAAAATCCCTAACGACTACTCCTGGAGAAAATGATAGAAGCTCGGCGGCTGTCTTGTATTCACCGGCAAAGTTCTCAAGCTCAATTACAGTGGAAAAAGCGGACGGGTAGTTAAGAGGAGGCTCAATTGGAGTGTCCTCTACAATGACAGTTTCTAAAGTTGGATTTTCATTTTCCTGAGCTATCGTAATTGAAGCTAGGAAAATAAAAAGCACAGTTAGGAATAACCTGATTATGAATACCTCCGGTTAACTAAGTAACCGGGAGGCGGAATGTGTTTAATACCCATTTACTTTCTCCCCCCGAAGAAAAGTAAGACATTAAGTACTAAGGCAGGTGTTCTGGCTTGTAGCCTCGGGTCTCCTTTGCGCCTTCCCAGAATTAATTCCAGTGACATAATGCAAAGGACTTTAAGGACTACTTACAGCAGCGAGTGGGCTGCACCGGATTCTCACCGGATTTCCCTTTTAAGCTTGAATGCAACCTTGTACTATAAATTTTAAAAGATCTATAAAACAGAATTATATAATAACTCTTAATTTGTTTATGTGTCAAGATAGAGTTCAAAATCTATACAATTAATTTCTCTTATTTATTTAAAGTTTGGGATGACCTCTTTTCCGAATGTCTCAATACAGCTTGATATCATTTCATGAGTTGCCTGAGGGAAGACCATGCGGCAGGAAATATATTTAATTCCAAGCCCGTCTCGGTACATCTCTATTTCTTTTATACAGTCATCAGGCGTGCCGATTATGAATCTATCCTCTGCCAGATGTTCGAACAACGGGTCGTCAATATCCTTTAATTGTTGACCCCTGACAAACATCTTTACACCAAGTGTGAAGTAGAATTTATACATGCTTATTATGAAATTATTTCCGCCCTCAATTGCCTTATCTCTATCGGCGTCAACAAAAGTTTCTCTTAAAAGTATATGCTCTACATGATCAGGATTTCTTCCGAATTTTTCCGCTTCATCGTTGTAATATCCCAGGGTATCACGAACCATATCGACCGTTCTCCCCGGTCCAATTAGTAATGGATAACCATAGCGTCCGGCACGCCTGATAGCCGGTTCTTCGAATGCGCCTATATATAACGGGATAGGGTTTTGAACTGGTTTAGGAGTTAAAGTAGTGTTCTCAAAACTATGCCTTTTACCTTCGTACGAAAATGTTTCTCCGCCAAGCGCTTTCTCTAACACCTCTATGCCTTCATCCATACGGGAGGGCCTTTGGCTCATGGGCACGCCCATGCCCTCGAATTCTTCCTTTCTATAACCAAGCACAACTCCCAGATCAAAATCTGCCGTTAGAAATGTTGTCCACTACTGCCGCATCCTCTGCAACTCTCACAGGGTTATGTAGCGGGAGTATAATTCCGGAGGAGCCGATTCTGATTTTAGAGGTAACGGCCGCCATAGCGCCTGCAATTACAGCCGGCGAGGGACAATAGCCATCCTCCAAAAAGTGATGCTCTGAAATCCATGCTGAATCAAAATTTAGATCCTCTGCTAGTCTCACTTGCAAGAGGGTGTTTTTATAAAGCTCCGGATGCGTATAGGGAAGCTCAGGGTGTGTTTGCATACCAAAAAGTCCAATGCCGAATTTCATTTTATGTCCTCCTTCTTATATTCCGAGTATGAATTATAACATCAATCCTTAATCTAATTCCATAGAATTACATATCATAATTCTCGATATTGAACGGCAGGTATTGTGTTTTATACGCGCATATGTTTATAATGAGGGGAACAATTAATCAAAGAGGTGTCAAAATGGCAAAAGATATAAAATTCGGACTGGCCGCTCCCATGCCGGGAGCTGATTTAGATGGATTAATAGATTTTTCAGTGAAAGCAGACGAGCTAGGTTTTGATGGTGTTTGGTTTCCGGACCACGTTGTATTTGTATCTCCCACTGAGGCGCATGAGGCCTGGACAGTGGCAACCGCCGCCGCGATGAAAACAAGCAATATCAGCTTAGGAACGGTCTCGGATCCGCATAGAATGCATCCGGCAGTATTTGCGCAAAGACTAGCCACAATTGACCATATTTCAAAGGGCAGAGTAAAGCTTACCCTTGGAGTCGGTGAGTCAATGAATTTAGACGCTTACGGCATTCAATGGAACAGGCCCCTTGCGAGATTAAGAGAGGCAATGACTGTTATGCAGATGCTATGGGCAACAGAAGGGCCTTGTGATTTTGAAGGTGAGTTCTTTAATCTAAAAGAAGCTTTTTTACAGGTAAAGCCCTATAAGAGAAACAGGATCCCTATCTATATGGCTACCCACACTCCCAAAGGGCTCAAACTCACAGGTGAGATGGGGGACGGATGGCTCCCGTTTGATTTAACTCCTGATCTTTATGCACGGTATCTTGCAACTGTTAAAGAAGGCGCCGAAGGTGTAGGGCGTAGTTTAGACAAAATTGATGTAGGGCTTTGGGTATTTACATCACTTGGCGAAAACGAAGATGAAGCTTATAAAACTCTAGAGCCGTTTAAATACGTTCTTTGTATGCAGGATCAGCTCAAAAAAGCCGGATACGATGTCGATATCCCTGAAGAATATCACGGGCTTAACTATTTTAATATTATCCCTCAGGATGAAGAGGGCAGGAAGAAATTTAGGGAGCTGGGGCAGTTCTTCCCTAGAGAGGCTATTATTGATTTCACTATTACGGGATCAAAACAAGACTGTATCAAAAAGATTGAGAAGTATATTGATAAAGGTGTTAGGAACTTTGTGCTTTTCTACAGGTTCAGTCCTGACCCGGCACTAGCACTCGAAACTTACGCTAAGGAAATCATTCCTTACTTCAAAGGCTGATTTTATTGCAAAAATTAATTCTAATCAGGGGTGGTAGAAATATCACTCCTGGTTACTCCCCCCTGTTGCTATCCAAAGATACCTTCTTAAATAAAACCATATCCAGCGGGTTTGGAACGAGCCCAATTACATACGGCTTAATTAAGTTCTGCTGAGTAGTTATATAGAAAGGCGCTATGGGAGAGTCGGTTTCGGTAAGGATTTTTTGGGCTTGATTATAAATTACAACTCTTTTCTCTGGGTCGGTTTCTGATGCCGCCTGTTCAACGAGAGCGTCATATTCCTTGTTGCACCAGCCGGTTCTGTTGTTCCCTGAGTTGCATGTGAAAAGGCCCATGAAATTATGTGGGTCTGGGTAATCAGCGCCCCAGCCGGCACGGTGAATTTCAGGCGGATTGGTATTAATTGTGCTTAGATAAACTTTCCATTCTTCATTTATAAGATTGACCCTAACTCCAAGGTATTCAATCGACATGCTTTGAAGAGCTTCTGCTATTACTCTTTTATAACTTACATCCGGCCATTAGAACTCAACTTCTGGGAAACCCTTTCCATCGGGATAACCCGCTTCTGCAAGCCACTTCTTAGCCTGTTCAGGATTAAAATCTACACCTATTTCTGAGTTATAACCCAGCATATCTTTTGGAATCCATGAGCTTGTAGTAATACCCGCGCCCTGGATTAAATTCACAATGCTTTTTCTATCAATTGATGCTGAGAAGGCTTTTCTAACAAGCGGATTATCAAAAGGCGGTTTCTCTACATTAAAGGCAATATAATTAGTTCTAAACTGAGGCGTGCTTTTAAAATCGTCTAGGTCCTTTAGTCTCGGAACCTCCAAAGGCGGGATGCTTTTACTATCGGCAAAATCAAGCTCTCCACTCTCGTAAAGCGCTAGAGCTGAGGAAGGGTTCTCGTTCATAACCATTTTTACATTTTCTATAGTGGGTTTTGGCCCCCAATAATTTGGATTTATTTGAATTAGCATGTTGTCATGGTGTCGCCAAGATGAGAGTTTATAAGGTCCGAGTGTCACAACATTTTCAGGCTCTGTCCATTTTATGCCATGCTGTTCCACGACGTCTTGCCTCATCGGAAACGTAGACATGAATACAAGGAGGCTTGGAAAGTAAGATGCTTTTCTTCTTAATTTTACTTCTAGAGTTCTGTCGTCTAACGCTTTGACCCCAACTTTATTTGGGTCCTTAATTTTTCCGGTATTGTAGTCCTCTGCATTTTCTACGTTGTATAGGAAGTACGCGTAATGTCCTCCAGTTGCCGGATTGAGTATGCGTTTCCAGGAATACTCAAAATCTTGAGCTTTAAGAGGCTCCCCATCTGACCAGTTCACGTTATCTCTTATTTTAAAAGTATAAGTTGTGCCGTCCTCACTAATTTCCCAGCTCTGTGCGAGCGCGGGTTGCGGAACAAGGGAGTCGTCAAATTTTGTAAGGCCCTCCATCAGATTATTTAAAATGTTATATGAAGTCCCATCCATCGCCAGCGACCAGTCGAGAGTCGGGGGCTCGTTACCGATATTCACATTAATCGTATTTTTCTGGGTGCCGCCTTCTGGCGTATTATCGTTCGTAGTACATCCTGAGATTAGTATAGAAAACATCAAAATTAAGAAGAATTTTTTTGTCATATAATTTTCCTTTTGTTCTTAAATGATATTAAGATATTTCAGTTTCACTTTCTATTTCATATGATATTAGGCTAGGCTCACCTACTGTTAGTTCCGGGACTTCTAAAGCAAACTCTTTAAAATGAGACTCTCTAAAATGAAGATCCAGGTCTTCACGACTCCTCCACTTTTCGTAGAAAGTAAATGAATCTGGAGAGAAGGGGTCTTGGAGGAAATCATAAATTATACACCCTTCCTCAGCTCTTGATGGTCCAATTGCATCTTTAGCCAGCTCGATCATTTGCTCTCTGCACCCGGGTTTCGTCTTAAATTTAGCAATTAATATCAGCATGATTTCTCCTTTACAAAATTAATAGTAGACCGTAGTATAGGCAGAGCTAAGTATACTTAAATCAGCAATAAACTAAATTTAGTATTTCGATTTTGATCAGGAGGAAAACATGTCCGACGATAAATACACCCAAGGGTTAAAGAAACTCGAAGAGATTTCCCCAGGAGCTGCTGAGAGGACAAAACAAAGCCTCGAAGACATAGCGCCCGATATGGTGAAGTATCTGATCGAATTTGTTTTCGGAGAAATAGCATCTCGTCCCGGACTTGATATGAGGGCCCGTGAAATAGCCGCTGTAGCGTCATTAGCTACACTAGGCACGGCTCCGAACCAATTGAAGGTACATATCAAAGGAGCGCTCAATTGCGGATGCACCAGGGAAGAAATTGTCGAGGTTTTAATGCAGATATTAGTCTATGCCGGTTTTCCAGCTGCGCTTACTGGTCTCAGGCTGGCAAAGGAAGTTTTTAAAGAGATAGACGAAGCGGCATAATTTTATAAAGAAACGCCTAATTGGAATCCAAGCACTAAGGCATTTGGTATATCCCCTGTTCCTCCGGGCTTAATTACATACTGAATATCGGGCTGAATATTAAGCCACTGAGTGAGTTGGATTTTGTACATCCACTCAAGTACTATTTCAAAATCTTCTGATCCGGTTATTTCTGAAACCAGGCTAAATTCTGTAGGTTCGGGCACCGGCTTATCGAGTTTATTGCTGTACTTGCCGTAAACAACTGCAAAACCTGCATAATCTGTGTCGCGACCCAGGATAAGACCTTTATACACCAATCCACCATTTAGGAAAAATGGGAAGGTGTTTATCTCACTACCAGGAGCAAAAAGTATAGAGACAAAAGGGTGCAATCCCTGATCTGCTTTTAATCCTGTCCTGCCCTTTTCCTTATATATCATCTGATCTAGCAAGATATAAAAGCCAAAGTTGCCATTTTTTGTAGAGTCTGGATCTGTAAAATTTTTAAAATCTCTGGTTTGATAATAGGCCCCCAGCTTATAGTTGCCCGGAAGTCCAGGGGAGCGAAAAAATTCGTTTAGGTGATATCCTTGTTTAATCTGCTCTTTCGTATGACTGTTATGATAACCTTTCTCTGTTATCTAGGACAGCCCTTAATTTATTTAGCCTCTACTTAAGTCCTCATTATAAACTTTCTCGCAAAATAAAGTCAACATCATTATTCTGGATATCGTTAGATTTTTACTGTATGTGTATATTGCTGATAAATTCGCTCTATTGCTATGTTTTTGATATACTCAAGGGCAGGTGGTTGTATCAATTCCCAATTTAAATTTTTTCTGGAGGATGTTATGAAAGTCAGAAGTCTAATTTTGTCATTAGTAATAGTTTGTTTGATGGTTAGCGCATGTGCGAGACCTAAAGGAGAAACTCCGGCGCAAAAAAGAGATTACGTGCAGCAGATGAAGAACGATACATTGGCTGAGTTGTATGCAAAAAAGCCCTACGCAAAAGAATTAATTCAAGATGCTGCTGGTTATGCAGTATTCAGCAGCTTCAATACTCAATTGCTTATTGTTGGATCAGGTAATGGATATGGTGTGGCAGTGGATAATTCAAATGGTGATAACATATACATGAAAATGGCTGAAGGCGGGGTTGGACTTGGTGTAGCTCTCAAAGATTTTAGGGAAGTTATCGTATTTAACAACAAAGCAGTATTTAATCAGTTCATAACTGAAGGATGGAGTTATGGGGCGCAAGGTGATGCTGCTGCGAAATATAAAGATGACGGCGGTGCTACAAGTGCTGAAGTCCCTCTTGATTCGGAAGTTGTAGTTTTTCAGATGACCAAAGATGGTATAGCCCTTAGAGCTACTATAGGAGCCTCTAAAGTCTGGATAGATGATGAACTCAACAATCTTCCGAACTAATTGTAATGAATAGCAAAATTGTTTTAGCTTCCACTTCTCCTAGAAGAAAAGAGCTTCTACAAAACATGGGAATTGAATTTGAAATTATAGCTCCATCTTCTGATGAATCTTTAATAAGCGGAGAGAATCCCAAAGATTATGTTCTTAGAATGGCATCGGAAAAAGCGTGCTCAGTCTCACAAAATCTAGAAGGCAATTATCTGGTTATTGGTGCAGATACAATTGTAGTTATTGACGGTGAAATTCTAGGCAAACCTATTGATTTAGAAGATGCCCGCAGGATGTTGAGTAGAATTTCAGGAAGGATTCATCAGGTGCTTACCGCATTTTGTATTGCTCGACCTAAAAATAGTATTCTCCATAGCGAGATAGTAGATACCAATGTAGAAGTAAAAACTCTTGAACCAGATGAGATAGAAGGTTACATTAAAACCTCAGAGCCAATGGATAAAGCGGGCGCGTATGGTATTCAAGGGATAGGCGCTTTTATGATCAAAGGTATCAGAGGCTCATACACAAATGTTGTAGGGCTTCCATTGGTTGAGGTTCTAGAGGCATTAAAGATACATGGAGCTCAAAAACAATTTAGCGGAGATGGATTTAAAAAGTAATTTAAAGAATGTTATTCAGAGAATTCAAGAAGCCGCTGAAAGAGCTGGACGAGACCCGCATGATATTAAACTAGTAGCGGTAACAAAAAGGGTTGAGACTGAGCGAATTGAACAAGCTTTAGCTTTAGGAATCGATATGTTTGGTGAAAATTATGCTCAGGAATTCCGCGATAAGGCTAAAATTCTTAGAGAACAAACGGACAAAAAAATAAAATGGCATTTTATAGGCCAGTTACAAAAAAACAAGGTTAAATACATAGTAGGTAAAGTTGAGTTGATTCATTCTCTCGACTCACTTTCAGTAGCTAAGGAGATTAACAAAAGAGCAGAAGGCTTAGAAATAACAGTTCCGGTACTAATAGAAGTTAATACCGGTGGTGAAGAGTCAAAGGGTGGGATAACTCCCTCAAAATTGGAAGAATTCTTAAAGGAACTTAGCGGCTTATCTTCTGTAGAAGTTCGGGGGCTAATGACAATGCCTCCTTATTTTGATAATGCTGAGATGGCAAGACCGTACTTCAGCCGGCTTAGGGAACTTAGGGGTAGTCTATTGGCAGCATTTCCAAAACTAAAAGAGCTTTCCATGGGAATGAGCGGGGACTTTGAGGTAGCAATTGAGGAAGGGGCTACAATTGTAAGAGTGGGATCAGCAATTTTTGGGGAAAGGCATTAGTACAAAATTTACTAGAGGTAAAAAATGAGCAAAATTGCATTTATAGGCGCGGGTAACATGGCTGAGGCTCTAATAAGAGGGTTGATCGCATCCGGTGTATATAAACCGGGGGATATTGTTGCCGCTGACGTATTAAAAAAGAGGCTTGAGCATTTAAGTGCCGAGTACAAAATCAAAATAAGTGATAAAAACAATAAAGCGGCCAAACAAGCCGATATAATCGTCCTTTCAGTGAAACCCAATCATGTGCTTAATGTTCTGGAGGAAATAAGTCCCGAATTAACTCCGAGCAAAATAGTTATAACAATAGCTGCGGGTATAAGTATTCCCGCTATTTCACAAGTTCTGGAAAATAAAACAAAAATAATCAGGGTAATGCCTAATACTCCGGCTCTAGTGCTTGCAGGGGCGTCGGTGCTTTATTGTAATGAGAATGTGAATTCTAAAGAAAGACAGCGTGTAAAAAAGATATTTGAGTCGGTTGGTATAGCATATATAGTTGAGGATGAAGCTCTTCTGGACCCGGCAACAGGTCTTAGCGGCAGCGGGCCGGCTTTCGTATCTATATTTATAGAAGCGCTTGCTGACGGAGGGGTAAAGATGGGTCTCCCAAGGGATATGGCTCACAAATTAGCTGCT
>JBBDIN010000168.1:0-9560 GCA_040880385.1 Thermodesulfobacteriota bacterium
TGATTTCAGAATACAGGGAGCAGAATTAAATACGCTCAAAGAGCTCTCTAAGGAAATCTCTAATTATCTTGAGACTATCCCCGGTGTCTATCAAGCCAGCGATAATTTAATTTGGGGGAAACCGGAAATCCAAATAAATGTGGATGAATCCCGAGCTGCAATATATGGCCTTGATACAAGGACAATCGCACGAGCCATTAGGGCAGCAGTAGAAGGGTTGACTGTTTCGCAAACTCGCTTAGGAACTGAAGAAGCTGATATTATAGTTAAGTACGAACTCCCTTCGGGCAATCTTATGTCCTTACTAGGGTCTTATCAAATTCCAACACCTCAGGGCGGATGGGTCCCACTGAGTAATGTTGTTACCATGTCGACTGAGCCTAGCATGTTAAATATTTCCCGCTACGATTTGGAAAGATCCGTAAGGATTACAGCAGAAATCAACGAACAAGCAACCACCGCGACAGAGGTAAACTCACTTATTTCATCATTTTTGGATGAAAAACTTACACAGTACCCCGGCTATAGCTATAATTTTGGAGGAGAAGAGGAGCAAACAAGGGAGTCACTCGAAAGCATACAAAGCTCCGCAATTATAGCCATTCTGCTCATCTACTTAATACTTGCCAGCATGCTCAAGTCCTATACTCAGCCTATTATTATTATGTCCGTTCTACCGTTTGCAATAGTTGGCGTAATGGTTGGTATTCTTCTTCGTGGAGAGCCTCTCACATTACCGGCTTTGATAGGAGTAGTAGCGCTCTTGGGAATTGTCGTAAATGATAGTTTAGTACTAATGTCATTCATCAATAGTCGTTATAAAAAGATGAATAGGGTGCTTGCAGTCGCTATGTCGGCTAAACACAGATTTAGACCTATAGTGCTGACAACAGTGACAACTTTCGGGGGTCTTGCCACTTTGATGGTTAAGTTCAGAGGAGAAGCTGCATTTCTAGCTCCAATGGCAGTAGCCCTTGGGTTTGGGCTTGTGTTCGCAACATTTATAACCTTAATACTAATCCCGTGTCTCTATTTAATGCTGGATGACTTAAACATTTACATCAAAAAGAAGTGGTCAAATTGGAGAGGGAAAAAAGAAGTTGTTTCAGAAGTACTGACTGATCCTAGTCCAACAACTCCAGATTAATGCAGATTCTACAAGCAATGGTAGTTAAGTTTTTCTTTTCCACCAGAAGATAGCAAGTACTATTATAGCGGCAATCGGAATTATGATCATCCAGATAACTTGCTCTATTAATGCAGCACCCGCTACTGCTGCTCCAAGAATGACTCCTACAACCATAAAGCGCCATTCAAAATGCACACCGGCAAGAAATGTTGCGAGCGCTAGAGAAAGAAGTGTTAGTAGAGCGAGCTGGTTATTATCAATACGCCCTGTTGTTGAGTACATAAGATAAATAAGTCCAATAGCTGCTAATAGGCCAATCCAATGAAGGAGTTGAACCCAGATTATTCTCGAAATTCCCTCACCCCTATTTCTGGCCTTTGTCCATCCTATGTAAAGACTGCTTAATCCGAATACCGGAACCATAGCAACCCAAAAATAAAAACTTTCAAAGGGTCTGAAATTAGTAATCGCGATCCCAACTGTAGCAAGCACTATTAGAGTAATTAATATCGCCTCTCCCTGCCTGACTGACTTTGCCATACTGGGCTTTTTGGGAATGTTTTCTGTAGCCGAACTTGTAGGTATTTCTGAATTAGGGGGACTGAATTCGCTCATGTTTTTCTCCTTTCTCCAGTATATCACTTAAAATCTGGCTAAACAAAATATATATTATCAGAAGAAATTTGTTCTTGGAGTGGAAATTTAACAGACAACCCCGATACTATGGGTTGTATAATAATCGTTTTGAAAAATAAGACGAAATTGTGTGAGCTCTTACTACTCGAAATTAAAATGTGGGATTAATAAAACTAGAATAAATACCACCAATTGCTAAAAGAATAGTTGCACCAAGAACAGCAAAAGCTACTAGCGCAAAGAGTGCGGGATAAGAATTTGGCTTTTTAGTATTTTCTTCTGACATTGTTAAGACCTCGTTAATTAATATTCGGATAAATATATTAAGCCCGGAGAAATTTATGTCAAGTTTCGAATTTAGGTGCTATCCTAAAAGTATGAGCAGAATAATCCTTTACACAGGAAAAGGGGGCGTAGGAAAAACAACTGTTGCCGCGGCAACTGCGCTCCAGGCAGCAAAAAATGGGAATAAAGTTTTAGTGATTTCTACTGATGCTGCTCATAGCTTGCGTGACGTATTTGATCAGGAGCTGGGACCAGAGCCAGTTAAAGTCGCAAAGAATGTATATGCTCAGGAAATAGATGTTTATTACTCAGTTGATAAGTATTGGGGGAAACTAACAAGCTATATTCAATCGGTTTTTAACTGGATGAAAGTGGATGACATCTTGGCTGAAGAGTTTAGCGTTTTCCCGGGTATGGAGGAAGTGGCATCATTCCTGTGGGTATACAATCATTATAAAGAGGGGGATTATGATGTAATAATTGTTGACAGCGCTCCGACTGGAGAGACGCTTAAGCTTCTATCTCTGCCCGATGTTGCCCGCTGGTGGCTGGTTAAGGTATTCCCAATTGAAAGAAAAGTTCTCAAAATAGTGAGACCGGCATTAAAAGTAGTTTCAGATATGCCGCTGCCCGAAGAAGATACATATAATGCAGTTGAGAATCTATTCTCTCAGCTCAATTCAATACATCAGGTATTTTCAGATCCGGATATAACATCGATCAGGTTAGTATTAAATCTGGAGAAAATGGTTATCAATGAAACACAGAGAGCATATACCTATCTCAACCTATACGGCTATCCCGTGGATTCGGCCATTGTGAACCGTGTTATGCCTAAAGAACTTGATCATCCATATTTTGATGAACTGAAGAAGTCTCAAAAAAACTACATGGAAGAGGTAAAGCAGCTTTTTAACAACATCCCTATCTATGAAGCGCCTTTAATATCCAAAGAAGTTTTAGGAAAGGATGCACTTTTGGATTTTGGAAAAGCCCTGTTTTCAGATAAAGACCCGTCGCAAATTTTCTACAAAGGCAAACCCTATGAATTTGTGAAAGAAGGTGAGACCTATAGTATGCTTATCAATCTTCCGTTCGTTAGCAAAGAAGATGTAAAACTCAATCAGATTGGGGAAGAGCTGACTATACAGATTGAAAATCAGAGAAGAAATATATTTCTTCCAAAATTCCTTGCAAAATTAAACGTAGACAAAGCAAACCTTGAGAACGGGGTCCTGAAAGTAACTTTTGAATAGATCAAAGTGAGCTTAAGAAATTAGACTCATACTTTTAACACATATTTAACACGTTATTAAATCAGAATTCATATTGAACTACTAAGATATAATTAGAATAGCAGAAAAATTAGTCAGATACGGTATTATTAAATAGGCGTGTTTTTACAGTGGGATCAATTGAGAACTTTACATTCGAGACTAGTGAGTTCATTATTATATTTGAATATGTCTCAGAGGAAAGGGCGTAATCATAATTGAGGCTATTGTCCTCTACTGCTTAAAACAAAAAATCCAAGATGCAAGTAAACAAAAGTTATTATACAAGGTTTTCAGAATACGTAATTGTTTCACCTGAGTGGAAAGACAGGTGGGCTCGGATAGTTTCAGGTATATTAAGCCCTCTCTCAATAGCAATCGCCGCGGTTGCCGTTGCAGGTTATGCTATTAATGATGAATCTGCGCTTAGCTGGATTGCTCTTTATATAGCACTGTCCATATTGCCGCCAACTCTATATATAATGTATTTGGTTCGAAAAGGGATAGTCACGGATTTTCATCTAAATGTAAGAAAAGAAAGAACTAAACCATTTCTAATAATGACAGCTAACACGGCAGTTGTATTTTTAGTGATGCTGCTGCTTGGGGCACCCAAGCTAATATTAATAGTCATAGCCACAGCGGTATTACAGTTATTTTTTATGCTGCTTATTACTCTGAGATGGAAGATAAGCGGCCACTGCACAGCGGTTGCAGGACTCGTAGTCCTCGCACTTGCACTTTTTGGCGAAAACCTACTACCCTCCACTCTACTAATTCCCCTGGTAGCCTGGTCTAGGATACGCCTCAAAAGGCACACTCCGGCTCAGACTGTAGCAGGCTCGTTTATGGGCGCTGTAATAGTCAGCACTCTTTTATATTTTACCAATATCCTCTAGAATCAAATCTCACTTTTCATATTAATGAGGCATTAATACGATCATCATGCTTTCTTAATAATGCTTTGTTATTATTATAATATCTGCTATTTAATTATCCCATCGTGTTAATTATCTCATAGTGCTTGGTGGGAATCTAAAAGTTATGGGTGAGTCTCCGCCTGCAAGACTCACCCTTTCTTTTATAAGAAGAATTTATGTGCTTAGTTGGTAGATCTGTACTGCCTGAATCGAGAATGAATCGCAAGACACAAAGCGACATGGAAAAGTCAGGCATGGATTACAAGACTATAAGGGCACTCGGGAGACAATCCACGGAGTTTGTTAAAACTCATATTAAACCTTCAGACGTTGTAAGACTAGAAATGGATATACAGCCCAGAGATAACAACGGTCGGATATTGGCTTATGTCTATTTGCAAGATGGAAATATGCTCAATCAATTATTAGTTGAGGAAGGATTCGCCCAGGTCGCAACATACCCTCCGAATGTTAAGTACGTTGATTTATTTATTGAAGCCGAGAAGTCAGCAAGAGAGAATAAAAAAGGATTGTGGGAATGAATAATGAGAATATTTATTCCTCCTGGTTTATATCAGCGCGTTCTTTCTTACGACTATTAGTGCCATAAACAAACACTGAAACTATGGCAGCCACATCAAACATGCCTAAAATAGTGGCATAAATAGCATTTCCACTTATCACAAGTGTGTAGCACAATAAATTAAACCCACCGAGATTATTAAGCCACTTGCAATACCAAGATATGCACGCTTAGAATCACCTAGGATCACTACTTTCTCTAAAGTTCTACGATGGTCGGACTGCTCTTTAAATGCATCAAGTATTTCTCTAGACGCACCTGGGATTATTTCATCGTATTGCCTTAGAATATCTGGATGTGGAAGTGGTCCTTTATAATGTTCTTCTTATGTAGTAGTAGTACGACTAACCAACATTCGCCTTTGTTGATCCGCACCTATTTGCACATCATTATCTTGATGAGTAAGCTCAGTCTGTGGTGCAAGAAACTCCGGATTCTGTAGCTGGTTTTCGTTGGACTTGTTTGTCATCAAAGTGTTTATCGGGGTGCCGGCTCTTGCACGTCAGAATAGCACCGCCCATATCATAACCAATAGTGATCCAGTCTCTCTTTATTGCTTTTATATCAGACTCTTCCGATGTTCTGGATACATTGTAATTGTTTAAAGTGTTCCCAAAATCGAAGATTCGCGCTACACCTTCTAAAAAAGAAGGTCTGGCAAACAAGAAAAAACTTGAACTATTTTTAATTTTGTATCTATTATAATTTTCCATCAAAACCCCATATTTGTTACCTTGCAATTATTAAACCCTTATTTTTATATCTCGCATCATGTAAAATATCCGTTTAGAGCTCGTCCGGAGGAATAGGCTGTGGTTCAGGTTTGGGAAATTCTGGTCTTAAATAATTTAAGGTTAAAGGACAAACATCATAGATTCTCATATCTTCGCCTCCAATGCTTGTTAGTTAAAAGTTACCGCAATGGTAACTATATGTAAATATATATATTCGTATCCACATGTAATGAATATAAGCATTGTTTCACTAAAAAGTATAGCTGATAAATAAAATGGCCCTGGAACTAAGACCTAAAAAAACTAAGCCCGGACAGCCTCAAAAATGGGTTGCCCGTTTCCAGATTCCAACCGGTAAGAGAAGCGAGTCCGGAAAGCTCATATACAAAAACCATGCTGAAACAATCGGCGAACGCGGTGCAATGAGGAGGTTTATAGAAATACGACCCCTACAGATCGGAGGAGCGTGGGGGAAAACGGTCGGGGAGGGGGTAAACGTCCGAAAAAAATAACGGCTGGGGAGGAAGTGCGGCTTTATTTATAGTCGTGTGTTCTTTCCCTCAAGGATAGATCCTACACATCAGGGGGGCAGCCCAAAACCCGGAATGTACCCACCTACACCATAACTTAACGTACAATCCAAGCTGGGGGGAGGCAAAGCCCTCCCTCGGCTCTTGCTCATAAAGCCGGGCTGAGCGTCCTATGAAATTCTCAACAAATATTACTAGCTTAATTCTACTAGATTCTTAATGGGGAGCAGTATAGATCAAACAAGCACAATCTTAACACAATCTTAACATTTCTCATTTACCTTTATTCGTATTGCACGTTAAAAGGAGACAATAGGATGGTAATTGAATCAACTGATAACTTATTGATAGAATCCAAGTTTGAGACTTTAATTTCTAAATCAAAGATATACATCAAAACCAGAGATGGAAAGGAACTTATATCGCTTAGTAAAGATATTGAGGACCTAAAGGAAAAAGTTGGTGCAAATCTGGATAATAATGCCGGCGGTCACAATATCAATTACTTAACATCTCTTAAACTCACGCTTTCAATACTAGAAAAATTCACTTCTTCAGTTGTATTAATGGAAAACATGAAGTCCAAAAAACCACTTTGTGAACAGTTTGATACAAAGCAGATGCTGGACATTCTGCTGCCAAATATTAAATGCTTGATAGAATGCGAGAACTGGTCAGAGAATCTTGACACCGAAAAACTCGAAAAAGATTACGCATTTATTGAATCACTTGAAGACCAGAATAAAAGAGTGCTTTTAAGTTACCTAATTCAAGACTGGCACAATATGGATGAGGTTCTAAATTTACTTAAAATCGGCGAAATTTATAAAAATATTGCTGAGAAACTGGTAAGTTTGTCTTTGATAACCAACTATATACAAAAACAGAATTAAGAACTTGGACATTGATCTACCTTAGAGAGTCTTAGCTAGGTTTAAAATCAAGAATGCGCTCCACTATTCGGGGTACATTATTCTCATAGCTTGCCTGATGGATAAATGAAGAATTGATCCAATTGTTGAGACTTTGAGAGAAATCCTTTCCAATCTTATCCACAACTGGAACACCTAAGCCTCTAAGAGCCTCTGCATTACATTCTTGTTCATACTGACGCTTCATAGGGATAACCATGAGCTTCTTTCCCAAATAAAGCGCTTCTGCAGGGGTATCAAATCCGGCGTTGCAAAGTAACCCCTGGCAACTTG
Source organism: Thermodesulfobacteriota bacterium (assembly GCA_040880385.1). Taxonomy (GTDB): domain Bacteria; phylum Desulfobacterota_D; class UBA1144; order Nemesobacterales; family UBA2774; genus CR02bin9. The sequence goes on from JBBDIN010000168.1 coordinate 7,297, forward strand.
AGAGGCTTTGAACAAAACTACTATTTTCCACTTGCCGAACTGTGACGTTGTTCTGAGTAAAGGGCTCCCCTTTGTAATGTTTTGAAAATACTTCCCATGGAACGTCTACTTTCTTTAATATCTCAATCATGTAACGTTCATCGTAAGAAGGTAGATATACAGTATAATGTCCGTTATTTGTGACTTCTGAATCCCTTATCTCTTCACGGATGATAGGGGTGGTAATGAAGTCGTCGTATTCCTTAAAATGGAGCCCTATTAACTCATCCCCCGGCGCATACCATTTCATAAGAAACTGTTGAAATCGGTTTTTTCGATCGGGTCTTGGAACCTTAGAAGACAGTAAAGAAGCTTGATGAGAAATACAGATGTGAGGTTTGCCTTTTAACTTTGCGGCCCAGGCAGTAATTGGCTCAAAATCACTTATTACTAGATCATATTCGTGAACGGGCAAACTATAAATATCTGAAACTAGTTTACGTGGATTAGTAGATCTAATCGATTTCCAGTAATCTATGCCACCCTTCTTACCAAATATAAAACCCAACCCGCCCAGTTTATACTTAACCTCAAACCCCAGATTAACTTCATGATGAGTACCACTCACCAGTACATCGACCTCTGCCTTTTTAACAAGGTATTTAAGAATCTCTCTAGAATGAATAATATGACCGTTGCCGGTACCTTGAATGCCGAATAGAATCTTCATTTTATCTTGAATTACAAATTGATTATCGGAATAACATAGCTCGCCTGAGAGAAATGTACCTGATACTAATTTATTTCAACATATTTAGCAACTACTTCTAATATACAACTACTCTCTGGGAAACGATCAGGTCAGGGTTACTATGACGGTAAGAGATACCTTGATTGGGTTTGGTCCAAACCAGAGCCTTAGGATTTTGCCAGCAGTGTGACTGTTTCTATATGATAGGTCTGTGGGAACATATCAAAAGGGCGAATCTTGTTAATTTTGTAACCTAGCTCGGTCAATTTTTTCAAATCCCTTGCTAAAGTAGCCGGATCACAAGATACATATATTATTTTTTCAGGACCTAGTTTAACCAAACCATCTATAATCTCTTTAGCTCCTTCTCTTGGAGGGTCCAAAACTACTAAATCAAATTTCTCTTCTTGATCATTTAATATTGTAATAGCATCTTCAGATGAAGCATTTTGAAAAACTATGTTTTTAATGGAATTAAGCTCTATATTTTTATTGGCAAGTTTTACAGAGTTTTTACTAATCTCTACACCGAGAACGTCTTTTGATTTACGCGCAAGAGGAATAGAAAAATTGCCAATTCCGGAATATAAATCCAGCACTGTCGTATTCTCAGTTAATTCAGCCCACTCAAGCACAGTTTTGATCATGAGCTCATTAACCTTGCTATTTACCTGTGTAAATGCTGAAGGTGTTGTCATAAATTTATTATCTAAGATGCTAAACTCAAATCCGGTTTCCCCTATTCCGCCGATAGAGACATTTTCAGTCTCCGCATGCCTTGTAAGGTGTCTATGAAGAGTCTTCAATGTATCACCCTTTCTACTATGTACCGGGACTAGAGTTATCTGTGACTTAACCCCATTTGAGGAAATATGTATCTTATCGAGCGGGAAATGAGGATCTCCGAGCGAAACCAAGACTTGAGATATGCGTTTTATGGTTTTATTGACGATGTCTGTCGAGATTGGGCAGGAATCTATAGGAACCTTTCGAGTACTCCCCTTTTGGTTGTAGCCTAAATGCCACTGGCCTTTGTAGAACCACGCCGAAAGAGTAACTTTATTTCTAAATCCAAATTCATTCGGTGAAGAAACAATAGGTTCTATCGGGATATCATACAGACCTCCTAATCTACCCAGAGTTTCCTTTAAGATATGCTCTTTTTCTCTAAGCTGTGCGGGATAACTTAAATTTTGGAGCTGACACCCTCCACACAGATTAAAGACCGGACAACTTGGCTCAATCCTATCAGGAGAAGGTTCAATTATTTTAGAAATAATTGCCTCAGCGTATTTACCCTTATCCTTTATAATTTTTATTTCGAGAACATCCTTCGGAAGGCCGCCTCTCACAAAAAATACTTTTCCGTCCTCTTTTGCAATACCCGATCCCCCAAATGCCAAACTCTCTATTTCTATCTGCAATTTCCCCGCCCTTAAATTAGTTTATGAACATTGCGTCTCCGTAACTAAGGAAACGGTAACCCTTTTCCCTTGCTTCTTCATACGCATTAAATATATATTTATAATCTGAG
>JBBDIN010000169.1:0-9541 GCA_040880385.1 Thermodesulfobacteriota bacterium
TCTCTAAATGAAGTTCAGCTTTCAAAACTTGCATCATTGTTAAATGATGAGGATAAAAAAGTCCGCTATAAAACAGCCGTTGCAATTGGACAAATAGGTGCTCCAGCGGGGCAATATGCTCCCCAAGTAGCTGTATTACTAAATGACCCTGATGAACTCGTCAGTACGAGCGCCGCAACAGCCTTAGCCACCTTAGCGCCGGATGATACAGATCAAGCTGCAAATCTAGGCTCTTATATTCAAGAACTAAGTAGCGACCAACAAGCTAACAGAGTCAAAATTGTAGCAGGACTTGAGACATTGGGAGTTATGGGGAATACCGCAAATGAGCAAGGCCCAACTGTTGCAGCACTTCTATTGGGGCCCAATAACATAGTACGCTCAAGTTCCGCTAGAACTCTATTAAGCATAGCTCCTGTGGATAGTAAATCAGTATTACTTATTCTAGCGTCAACATATGAGCACCCGGTAGATACAAAGGAGCTTAGGCTTCTTGCTCACCAAGTCGCTGAGGGAGGCGAGGAATCAGAAATATTAATTTCATGGCTTGGTAATAGCGAGAAGAAGACTGCATCTAAAGAAGATATTGAAAACAGTTCTCTAACACTCAATGTTCTCATGGATAGCTGGGAAATCACAAAGTCCAACAAAGAAATGACGGACGATCTTATACTAGCAATTACTGAAGTATCTAAGAATGGGAATTGGAACAAAGATGATTTAGAAACTCTCAAGAAAGCTCAAGATGGACTTAATTCCAATGGTTTTACAGACCAAGCTGATATAGTAAATTCAAAGATTAAAGAACTTGGCGGATAAATCACAAGTCCGTTTTAAAATAGAGATACCTGATAAAACAATTTTATTTTTTCAGGTATGATTACCCAACTTAAACGGCCCATACGGCGCTATAGGGTTTTTGAATAAATCCTTATGTCTTGCGGTCTATTCATATACAACAGAATTTTTCAGAATAATAAATGGAATTTTTAGGATAATATATGTTCGGCAAAAAGATATATTACGGATGGTACATTGTAGCTGCCTCGCTATTTATTATCATCTTAGACGGTCTTTTACTTTATTCCTTTGGGGTATTCCTACCCTATATTAACGACGAATTCGGATTTACCCGAGCTGAGGGCTCTGCACTATTTTCATTCAGATCAATAATTCTAGCCCCTGGTTTTATAATTGCAGGGAGACTCATCGACAAATACGACCCTAGATGGGTAATATTCGGTGGAGGATCAATTGCGGCGCTTGGGATGATCCTCTCAGGATTTGCACAGAATACATGGCAGCTGATACTGTTCTACAGTATATTTGTAGGGTTGGGAGACACTGTTTTATATATCACATGCGTAGCTGTCGTAAGCAGATGGTTCACAAAAAAAAGAGCGCTTGCGATAGGGATCATTACTACAGGTATTCCTTTAAGCGGATTAATAACCAACCCCCTTACTGCTTCTCTTATTAACAACTTTGGTTACAGGAATGCGCTTTTCTCACTTGGTGGAATTATGTTAGTAGTGTTGCTCGCAGCTTTTGTTATGAGAGGATATCCCAAAGATCTGGGCCTTAAGCCATATGGAGAAGAAGATATTGATGATAATGAGAATGTGGCAGCCAGTACTAATAACTCAAACAATAACAATAAAGACTGGACAACTCTTGAGGTAATCTCAACACCCAATTACTGGATAATGTATGCAATGTACACTTTGGCATTCATAACGTTCTTAATAATAGTTACACAGTTCTATAATTTTGAAATTGATCTTAATATTTCGGCAATAGCTGCCGCAGGCCCTGCAGCGGCAATAGGCCTTGGGAGCATAATTGGTAGAACCGTCCTAACTTCTTTATTGGCGGAAGTTCTAGAATACAGGAAGGTTTTACTAGTTTGCCTTATAGCACAGGGAAGCTCAATTATACTTCTTCTGATATTTGATCAAATCTGGGCATTTTACCTGTTCGGGCTATTGTTTGGGTTCTTTTACAGTGCAATTGTACCTATCTTCCCTACTCTATTGGCAAAGTTCTATGGTCTAAAGGCTATGGGAGCTATTTACGGGATATTCGGCACTTCATACTCTATTGCAGCAGTAACCGCCCCTCTTCTTGCAGGTTATGTTTTTGATATTTCGGGAAGTTATTACTATCCGTTCCTTTTTGCTATTATATGTTGCTATTTAGCTGCAATGGGAACCTTCTTCTTAAAAACTCCAATTCGAAAACCGCTACAAATCGAAGCATCAGGTTAAACACACAGTCTTTTATTAATACTTATGCCTTAACATATAACGAGTAAACAATGAGCAAAGAAACAATACGGTTTGTAAGGAAAGAGGGTAAAAAAGTTTATCAGAACTTAAAGGAAGAATTCTATTTAAACCATGCGGGTTTAAAAAACAAGACCGACATCACAGGAATATTCAAACAATACAGAGACCTCCTAGAACCGGAGATTTTTCAATCACTAAAAGACGCTAAATCTAAAACTGAGGAAGGTCAAAACGGCATAAAGCAAATGCTAAGCTTTCTTGCCCAAACAACACTCCTTAGTAAATCTCCACAAATAGAAGACGGCATACTCGATATTGAAGCATCATCCATGTTTAGCACTGGAAAAACTAAAATACCTTTTAGAAAGTCCGGAACAGCGTTACTAAAAAAATCAAAGAAACAGGATACAGAAGATATTGAGAGAAAAAGAGAGGCTGTATTATCCAAGCTTAATCAACTCTATTTAAGGAAATATGGGTATTTGCAAAAGTACTCTCATGACCTTAGGTATTCAAGCTACTTAAATCTATATGAACTCACAGAAAATCATAACCCTATAGATTTGGCAGAAAAAGCAAAAGGGTTTATTAGAGATACGGAATATATATCACGAGATTTGCTTCGTTGGTTCCTATCTAAGCAAATGGATATCGAGCTTAAAGATGCAAGTGTCAATGATATGTCATACCTGCTGAATTCATTCGAATTGAAAGAATCCTTTCCAAAATTAAACCCCCACTCCTTGGCAAAAGCTATTTTAGAAGAATCTGCGATACCGCTGCCGGCCGAGATAATGTTCGATACAGAAAAACGAAGTGGACATGTTAGTGGAAGCACATCTTATATTTCTAACCCTGGAGTTGAAATGCTAATATCGACAAACCTCCAGGGCGGTATTTCAGATTACGAATCGTTTCTAGAATCTTTCGGGGAGAGCCTTTGTTACGGATTCACCAATCGAGATGACCATTTCGAATTTGCATATTTAAGAGAAAGATCGTTTGTGAAGATATTCTCCATATTATTAAAAAATCTCATATTTGAACCACCATGGCTAAAAAAGCACTTTAGACTAGAAGCTGAGAATGATTTTCTTAAATTCATGCATCTAAGAAGACTTATTCAACTCAGAATTCTTTGTGCAAAAGTAATCTTTGAGATTGGGATATATCAGAGACAAGACGACAAATCCGAAATGTATAGAGAAATAATGGAGATTGCTACACACTGTAAGCCTAATAAGCAAGAATATCTTTACGATATTCAACCACACCTTAGCTCTCTGGACTCTTTTAAAGCCTGCGCCGTAGAAACACAAATGAAAAAATATTTAATTGATAAATATGAGGAACAGTGGTGGAGAGAAGAAGGGGCAAACGATTTTTTAATTAAGATTTGGGAAACAGGAGGCAGAACTTCTGTAAGCAACCTATCAGAAAAACATGGGTTTGGAGATCTTAATATTTCAAACCTGCTTCAAAGTTTTGAAGAAGTATTAGGTTAACAATTCAACATTATCAAAACTCCAAACCCAATCTATTCTACCAACTAAGTTCTAAGGATTTAATATTACTTTTCCAAACTGACTTCTATCCTCAAGCATTTTCTGAGCCTCTGCAGCTTCAGACAAAGGCAATTTCTTATCAATCACCGGCTTAAGTCTATTAAGAGATACCATGTTGATTGCGTTTATTAAATTTGTTCTTGGAGCGTTGAATACAGTGACTCCTAAAACAGACAAATCCCTCATTATAATTGGGCCGAAATTAAACGTTGTCTGTCCTCCGCCAACTACGCCAACAAGGAGGATTCTTCCTTTTGTCTTTAACGATTTAAGGTTGTTTTCCCAGGCTGAGGCTCCAACCTGGTCAAAAATAAGGTCTACTCCCTTGCCGTCAGTTATCTTTTTAACCTCTTGTGCAAAATCAGAAGTATTATAATTTATCGTAGCTTCAGCCCCAATCTCTTTTACCTTCTCAAGCTTTTCATCACTCCCCGCAGTTGCAATCACGTGTGCGCCTCTTTCCCTAGCCATTTGAACGGCTGCGCTTCCTGTACCGCTCCCCGCTGCGTGAACTAGGACCGTCTCGCCTTTTTGTAACCCTCCCCTGTCAAAAAGACCATAGCTCGCTGTTACATAACATACGGGCAGGGTGCAAGCATCATCATATGACACTTCATGCGGTATGGGAACGACATTTGACGCCGGCACCCTCACATATTCTGCAAACCCACCGTGAAAATTAACTCCCATAACGGAAGGTCCCTTTGGTGTCTTAACAGTCGGATCGATAACAACTCGTGTACCTGGGGCAATATCTGTCACATTTTTTCCTACTTCTTCAACATCCCCGGCTGCATCTACGCCTCCAATATGAGGTAGCTCTACAGGTCTCGGGGATTTCCCAGCTCGAAGTCTTAGATCCAAGTGGTTCAACGATGCTGCCCTAACGCGTACTAAAACATCATCATCACCTATTTCAGGTGTAGGCACATCTTCGAATTTAAGAACATCAACTTCCCCAACTTCATGGTAACGAATCGCTTTCATTTCTAGGCTCCTATATAATGCATATTTAAATTTAGTTTGATATCATTTTACAACATCTAACTAAAAACTATAGTCTTTGAAATCACTTTTCAGCAATAAGGCATTGTTGAAGATACAATGTTAATGAGGTAGCCTTTGATATTAAGTAGTTAGTATTAAGGGAAATTAATGTTTGGAATCGGAACAACTGAAATATTCATCGTTTTAGTAATCGCTTTATTACTACTTGGGCCCAAAGAAATACCCAAGATCGCGAGAACTATAGGTAGGGGCATGAGAGAGCTGGAAAGGGCTAAGGATGAATTAAAAAAGACGATAGAATTTGAAGCTGAGAAAGACTCTCCAGAAAACGCAGAAGACGAAGACCTGGCAGATAAAGACCAGGTAGATAAAGACTCCAACAAACCTGAGGATTTAGGCAACATCCCCACAACACGTATCTAAAAGTTAAGCAAATACATGAGCAAAGTGGCTGTTTTTAAATTCCAACATGTAACACTTAGAAATAATACTTTAAAACGCCTGACCGATACTTATAAAAAACTGTATCCTTCTAATCCCAGGTTCAGGATTGAGTGCATAACCTACATCGAACCTTACCGGACCAATTAGGGTATCATACCGAAGCCCTACACCTGGCGCATATCTTATATCCGCCAGATCAAAGCTCCATTCTTCAGTGTAAACGTTACCATAATCCAGAAACGTCACTCCGCCGAAATCTCCGTATATCGGATATCTGACTTCAAAGCTTCCAACTAAAAGAGAGTTTCCACCCAGAGGATCGTTATTATCATCCAGTGGCCCGAGCTTCTGAAAGGGAAAGCCTCTCATACTGGTGCTGCCCCCCGCAAAGAATCTCTTGAAAATTGGAACATCTAAAGTCTGGGTAGATCCAAAAGGCTGTATAACACCAATTGTGAATTTCTTTGCAAAAACAATATTCCGGTATTTCTTATAACCTCTGAGCTCTATTGTCCCTTTTAAGTAATTTACATCCGACCCTAATGCTGTAAAAGACGATTCAAGTCCCGTTGAAACTACTGTGCCACGAGTAGGGTTAAGCACATTATCCGTAGTATCCCGTTCCAACCCCAGGTTGATGAAAGTCAGAAAGAAATTTTCCCTACTTCTCTCCTCAGGAGTTCGAGTAGCGCTGTCTACAATCTTTGAGAACTGAACATTTAATGAGCTGAAAACAGAATAATGTTCCCAAAAATCTTTTGTCAGAGCGACAGTCGTAAGAAAGCTTCTACCTTTAAAAGAAGGGACATCGTCTCTTTGAAAATTAAGAGTTCCAGATAGTTCAGAGTTTTTGCCGGCTATAAAGGGCTGTATTACCGATGTCTCAATCCTTTGTGTAATAAAAGAAAATTTACCTGCCACTTCAAGTCTTCTTCCACCTCCAAAGAAATTCCTCTGAGTCCAAATTACCTGCCCTCTGAGCTTGTCCTCTGTTCCAAACCCACCCCCAATCTTTACAGAACCCTGTTTCCTTTCTTTTACTACTATTGCTATATCCACAAGTTGCTTCTCATCGTCATACACCGGGTCAATCACAACCGATCTAAAAAGACCGAGCTGAAATATATTTGCCTGTGTTTGATTAACTTTGCTTAAAGAAAAGGTTTCACATTTCTCAATTTCCGCTTCATTTTCTATTTTGCATTGCTTAAATTCCGCCTCTCTTTCTATAATGTAGTTTGCAACATCCTCATTCCCCTCAACTTTTATTACGCCGAATTTATATATCAAGCCCGGCTTCACCACAAACTTTGCCCTGGCCCATTTTTCCCTTCTATTTACTAATGCTTCACCTTCTATTTCCGATTTCGGATATCCTTTATCAGAAAGAAGCTCAGAAATCACGCCTTTGGTTTGTTGATACCCATTGGGAGAAAATGTTTTATCAACCTCAAGCGGTACCGCATCTGTAATCTTCTTTTTTATTTCTGGAGTAAGATCACCTTCAAAAGTAAGATCAATATCGGTAAGTATTACAGGTTCACCTTCTTCTATATCAATCTTGATTTCAACTCTAGTCTCATCTTTATTATATTTAGTCTCGTAGGTCGCCTTAGTATCATAGTAACCATTATTAGCATAGAGCCTTTGAATCCTGACCATGTCATCCTTTAAAACTTCCTCATCAAAAACAAGTTTTTTTACCCAGAACCGTATAGAAGGAAATTCAGTACCTATTACCTGTTCAATCTGCTGGTTCGTTACTACCTTGGCCCCTTCAATCTTTACTTTAGAAATACGAACAACTGACTCATCTTCAGCGCTTGTCTCGGAGTTATCATCTGATTTTGTACTTTCTGATGCAGATTCTGATGAATCCTCTGATGTGATTTGCTTTTGAGTCTCAGCTTCGTCCACAATTTCATCAAGAGCTTCTGGAGCATCGTCCTCTTGCACTAAAGGGGATTGGTTTTCTTCAATTCCCTGCTTGTTATCCGCGCCGTCTTGGGAAAAAGCATTAGGCGAAAAATTAATAAGCAATAGACATATAAGAATAGAAAATAAGGATGTGAGGAGAGATTTATTCATATACAAATAAAATTTATGATTTTTCCCTGATTTTTTAGATGAGGACTAACTTTAATTATGCTGAGCTTAACTTAATATTCAATATAATACCATAAATTTTCATTCTATATATCCAACAATTTAGGAGAATTAGCAATTAATTTTAGCCAGGAGTTGACAATAAGAGAAGAAAGTCTTTATACTGCAATAAAGGCTAGGAAATCTTAATTGACAGAAGCACTCTGATTAAGAAGTATAGTACTAGAAACCTGTTATGGAAAAACTAGGCGGAATTTTCAATCCAAGTTCTCCAGAAATGGAGGTAATGGCAGATTTAACTTACTACATAATTGCTATATCTATTGGAATTTTGGCAATTATAGTAGTCGCAGTCACCTATATCATTATCCGCTACAGAAAAGGCTCCAAAGACTCAAGCGAACCCTATCAAAATTTCGGCGACTTAAGGCTTGAAATAGTCTGGACTATAATTCCTATAGCCATCGTAGCCGTACTGTTCCAGCTTACCTGTAGTACTATGCGGGCTGTTGATCCCCCAATAGGAGACCACGAACCTGATATAGTAGTGATTGGACATCAATGGTGGTGGGAGTTTTATTATCCTAAGTCAGGCGTGATTACTGCAAACGAAGTGCATATTCCTGTTGGCAAGAATCTGCTGCTTCGAGTAGAATCAATCGATGTAATACACGACTTCTGGATTCCTGAGCTTGGGCGTAAAATTGACGCCATCCCCGGGCATACCAACCATACATGGTTGTCCGCCAGCGAGCCCGGAGTATACCTGGGCGCTTGTGCAGAGTTTTGCGGCACTCAGCACGCCAATATGCGAATAAGGTTAGTTGCCCAAACCGAAGAAGAATTTAACGAATGGCAAAAACAAGAATTGGTGATACCGAGCACTCCAAGATCGGGGATAGCCGCTAAAGGGGCTGAACTATTTCAAACAAAGGCCTGTATGAACTGTCATACTATTATGGGTACTCCGGCAGCAGCACGTATAGGGCCAAACCTTACTCATTTGAATAACAGACAGACTATTGGAGCTGGTGTGCTTACAAACAGCCCTGAAAATCTTACTAAATGGCTTGTTAATCCCCAGAAATACAAACAGGGGGCACTTATGCCAAATATGAAACTCACTGATTCAGAAGTAAATGCGATAGTCGCATATTTGGAGGCTCTAAAATGAGCAGCAAAATTCCACTAGTTCCTGAAAACATTAAACCACTTCCAGCCCTTGGTGAAAATCAGGGCATGTTAAGTTGGGTAGCCTCTGTAGACCACAAGCAAATAGGGATCATGTACCTAATAGCCACCATGGTGTTTTTTATTATCGGGGGACTTGAAGCACTAGTAATGCGTACTCAGCTTGCCAAACCTGAATTTGATTTTGTTTCACCCGAGGTATACAACCAAATGTTCACGATGCACGGAACAACGATGATATTTTTCGTCGTCATGCCGTTTCTAATCGGATTGGGAGTATATCTTGTACCGCTTATGATTGGAGCTAGGGACATGGCATTCCCAAGACTTAATGCTCTGAGCTTCTGGCTGGTTATATTCGGTGGAATTCTTCTCTACTACAGCTTCCTAACACAAAGCGGCCCTTCAGAAGTTGGATGGTTTGCATACGCCCCATTGAGCGAAAAACCTTTCTCCTTAAACAAAGGCCCTACATATTGGGCTCTTGGACTGCTTGCAACTGGAATTAGCTCGGTTGCTTCTGGGTTAAACAACATTGTTACAATCTTAACAATGAGGGTTAAGGGTATGACAATGAGGAGGCTTCCTCTTTTTGTATGGATGATACTCGTGACCTCCTTTTTACTTATTTTTGTAATTCCTATTATTGCCTCTGCATTCGCAATGATGCTTCTCGACAGACTATTGGAAGCTACATTTTTCACCCCAGCTCACGGCGGCTCAGCAATCCTTTGGCAGCATTTCTTCTGGGGATTTGGTCACCCCGAAGTTTATATATTAGTTCTTCCAGCTTTTGGAATAATCTCTGAAATTATCCCTGTATTTTCAAGAAAACCGATCTATGGGTATGAGTTCGTAGCCGGCTCAACAGTTGCTATAGGGCTTTTAAGTATGGGCGTTTGGGCACATCATATGTTTGCAGTAGGACTTGGAAACGTT